>DATEXK010000111.1:0-5561 GCA_035257065.1 Gaiellaceae bacterium
CGATGCCGCGCTCACGCGCGATGCGGCGCGCGAGCGGCGAGGCCTTGATGCGACTGCCACCCGCCTGCTGCGGCGCGGCGTCATCCGGCCCGGCGTCGGCAACCCTCCCCTGCGAGGAGCCGTTCGTCGCCGCAGCCGGCACATCCGACGGCTTCGGCCCAGGCGCCGGCGCGGTGGCCTTCGCCGAATCGCTCTCAGGCGATTCGGCAACGTTCTCTCCTGCGTCGCCGATGAAGCCGATCGTCTTGCCGACCTCGACCTCGCCCTCCGGGATTGCGATCTTCAGCAACACACCGCTCGCTTCCGCCTCGACCTCCTGGGTGACCTTGTCCGTGTCGAGCTCGTAGAGCGCGTCGCCCTTCTGAACCTGCTCGCCCTCTGACTTGAGCCATTTGACGATCGTGCCGGACTCCATGCCCTGGCCGAGCCGCGGAAGCTTTACCTCGGTCGCCACGTCACGTTTTCTTGTTGACGGTGCGGTAGACGGCCTCGAGCACGGTCGACGCGTGCGGGATCACGAACGACTCCATCACCGGCGCGAACGGGATCGGAGTGAACCGTGCGCCGACACGCTCGATCGGCGCGTCGAGCCAGTCGAATGCCTTGTACTGCAGGACGGCCGCAACCTCGGCGCCAAAGCCCATCCTCGTGACGGCTTCATGCGCGACGACGGCGCGGTTCGTCTTCTTCACGGAGGCGACGAGCGTCTCCTCGTCGAGCGGCTGCAGCGTCCGCGGATCGACGACCTCGACCGAGATGCCCTCCTTCTCCGCCTCCGCTGCCGCGGCAAGCGACTCGTGCACCATCCGCCCCGTTGCGATCACGGTTACGTCTTCGCCCTCACGATGCACGCGCGCCTTGCCGATCGGAATCGGCTCGATCTCCTCCGGCACGTCGCCTTTGATCCCGTAGAGCGTGCGGTGCTCGAAGAAGACCACGGGGTTGTCGTCGTAGATGGACGACCAGAGCAGCCCGCGCACGTCCTCAGGCGTCGAGGGGAAGACGACCTTCAGCCCCGGAATGTGCACGAACCATGCCTCGAGCTGCTGTGCGTGCTGCGCGCCCGGCGACCAGCCGGCGCCGCCCTGCGTGCGAAACACGACGGGGACCTTGATCTGCCCGCCCGACATGTAGCGGTGCTTGGCGGCCTGGTTCACGATCTGCTCGGACGCAAGGGTCATGAAGTCCTCGTACATGATCTCCGCGACGGGGCGCATGCCCTGCACGGCCGCGCCGATCGCCGCGCCTGCGAGCGCCATCTCCGAGATCGGCGTGTTGCGCACGCGCTCCGGTCCGAACTCGTCGACCATGCCGGCCGTGACGCCCATCGAGCCGCCCATCTCGGCGATGTCCTCGCCCATGATGAAGACGTCGTTGTCCTGGCGCATCGCCTGCGACAGTGCGTCGCGCACGGCCTCGCGGTAGCTGAGCTCAGGCATAGACGTTCTTCAGCGCGTCTTCGGGCGCGGGGTCGGTGCCGTTCTTCGAGAACTCGACAGACGCTTCGACGATCTCCGTCACCTCGGCGTCCATCTCTTCGAAGTCCTCGTCGGAGACGCCGAGCTTCGTGCGCAGCAGCGTGATCGGGTCACGCGTCTCTGCGAGCTTCCGCGCCTCGTCCTTGTCGCGATAGACCTGCGGGTCGCCGATGTAGTGGCCGTGCAGGCGCACGCAGTCGACATGAACGAACACGGGCCCCTTGCCCGAGCGTGCGTACTCGAGAGCCTGGCGCGCCGTCTTGTAGACCGCCTCGACATCCTGGCCGTCGACCTTCATCGTCTTCATCCCGAACGCCTTCGCGCGGTCGGAAAGGTCGCGAATCGGCGAGTGCTGCAGCTCCGGCGTGGACTCAGCCCACTTGTTGTCCTCCAGCACGAAGACGGCAGGCACCTTCCAGAGTTGCGCGAGGTTCAGCGCCTCGTGGAACGTGCCGATGTTCGTCGCACCGTCGCCGAAGAACGCAACAGCGACGCGCGGCTCGCCGCGCATCTGAAACGCAAGCGCGGCTCCGGTGATCTGCGGGAGACCGCCGCCGACGACCGCATTCGCGCCGATGTTGCCGCGCTCGACGTCGTAGAGGTGCATCGAGCCGCCGTAGCCGTGCGAGCAACCCTCCTGCTTCCCGTAGAGCTCTGCCATCAGCTCGTTCGGATGCGTGCCCTTGGCGAGCGTGTGGCCGTGCGCACGGTGGGTGGACGCGATCACGTCACCCTCCTCGAGTGCGCGGCACACGCCGACGGCGCACGCCTCCTGGCCGATGGCCACGTGCAGGAAGCCGGGAAGCTCGCCCGCGCGAAAGCGCTCCTCCACCTTCTCCTCGAAGCGGCGGATGAGCAGCATCTCGCGCAGGACGTCCTGAAGATCGCCCTTCGCAAGCGTTGTCTTTGCCTCGACCTTTGCCACGGCGCGCAGTTTATGGTGCAGGCGATGGCACTCGTCGACCAGTGGAACACCATCGATCGGGGCCTGGATCCGAGGTGGAGCGACGCCCACGTCGTGCTCACGCTCGCCGACGCGGCCTATTCCGAACGCGCGGCCGCAATGCTCGCACCGGCGGGGCCGGTCAGAGCGGGTGCGACATTGCGCTTCTACGTCGCGCCGAACGGGCCCGGTGTCGGACCCGAAGCCGTGCGACGAATGTTGGGCCGTCTGGACGCCGAGGGCATCGAAGGGACGCTCGAGCTCGTGGCGACCTCCGAAGCTGCCACGCCGGCGGCGGTCGAGCGACGCTCGCTCGCCGAGGACTGGGACGCCGCGCTGGCGGTTCTCCCCGGCGACTGGAGTGACCTGCTCTGCGAGCTGTCGGTGACGTCGAGCGACCACCTCGACCTGACTGCGCTGCTCGTCGGGCCCGTGAATCCCCTGCGCGAGAGCGCGAACATGACCTTCCGCTTCCGGGTCGCGCACTCGTTCGGCTATGGCGCATCGGCAGGGATGGTGCGGCGCTGCCTCGAGCGTGTCGACGAGGCGGGTATCCCGGGCGCCGTGCGCGTCCTGCGTCTCATGTCCGACACGCATCCGGTCGGCACGCAGGGCCCGGTCTGGTACGTCGGCGGCAAGGCCGTCTGAGCGGGCCGCGCAGATGGATCGAGGAGGATCGATGCCCACGGACACAGGTGACCGCCCCGGACTGAGAGGCGCGGCGAAGCTCGTCGCCGGCCGCGCGCGCTCGATCGTCCAACTCGAGCTGCAGCTCGCCGCCGCCGAGCTCAAGCAGAAGGTCGCGGCGATCGGCATCGGCATCGGCCTGCTCCTCGGCGCCGCGATCCTTCTTTCCTTCGCGCTCGCCTTCGCACTGGCGACGATCGCGGCCGTGATCGCGACGGCGGTGTCGACATGGCTCGCGCTGCTGATCGTGACCGGCGCGCTCTTCGTGCTCGTCGGCCTGCTCGTCGTTTTCGGCATCGGCGCGATTCGCAAAGGCACCCCGCCGGTGCCCGAGCACGCGATCGAGGAAGCGAAGCTGACGCTGGAGGCGGTGAAGAATGGCAAACCCTGACAAGGACATTCGCCGCGAGCTCGGCACGGAGCGCGAGGATCTTGTCGACGCCGTGAAGACGCTGCGCAGCGAGTTCTCCAGAGCGACCGACATCAGCGGCAAGCTGCGCGCAAAGTGGCCCGCCATCGCGGCGGGCACGCTGGGTCTCGGCTTCGTCGCCTCCGGCGGCATCCGCAGAACCTTCCGGCTGCTGACACGCCGCGGCCGCTGAGTCGCGAACTAGCTCGAGACGGTGAAGCTGTGCCGGAGCTTCGGATGGAGCGCCGAGCCGTACGAGTAGCGTCCCGCCGCGAGCTTCACCTTCCAGGTGACCTTGCCGCGGAACTTCGCGCCCGTCGCCTTCGAGATGCCGGGACCGGAGAGTCGGAACCCGTCGGTGGCCGACTTGTCGTCGACGACGATGGAGAACGCTCCGGCGGAGAGCCCGCTCGCCGGCCGGAACGAGCTCGCCGAGCCTGCGATCGACGCGCTCGCCTTCGTCGGCGCGGGCGGTGGGACGGGCGTCGGCGTCGGCGTCGTCGTCGGCACGGTGCCGACGGTGAAAGTCCCCTTCATCTGAGAGGAGTGCGGATCGCACTGGAAGAAGTACGTGCCGTCGGTGAGCGTGATCGTGAACGTCTTGTCTTCCACGGCAGCCACGTCGGTCGTGACGGCGACCCCCGGGCCGGAGAGATCGAAGTTGTGGAAGCTCGAGTGGTCGTGCAGGACGAGCGTGTACGTGCCCGGATCAAGGTGCTTGACCGCCGCGCCCGACGCGTCCGTCAGCGTGATCGTGAATGAATCGCCCTGGCCGACGTCGCCCGTCAGCACCGGGTTGTCGGAACGCGCAGCCCCGGCCGAGCCGGCCGCGAGCGCACAGGCGCTCAGAGCTGCGACGACGGTCAGTCCGACTCTCACGCCGACACAGTACGCGCGGCGGGCCGGATTGGTTTTCGCGCGTCCTAGCCGCGGAGCTCGGCGCCGAACTGCTGGGCGAGCGCGTCGACGATCGCGGCGCGGCGCGGCGCGACGTCCTCGTCGGTGAGCGTCCGCTCGGGCGAGCCGAACGAGACGCTGAAGGCGAGCGACCGCCTGCCGGCGCCGATCTGCTCGCCGCGATACTCGTCGAAGACCGCGACGTGGCGGAGCTCCGGCCCGCCGGCCTCGCGGATCGCGGCGGCGACCGCAGCCGCAGGCACGTCTTCGTCGACGACGAACGCGAGGTCCTGCCGCACCTCCGGGAACGGGCTCACCTCTTCGAAATCCGCCGCCTCGGGCGCGCGCACCGCGAGCGCGTCGACGTCGAGCTCGAACACGCCCCAGGCGCCGTCGAGCAGCGCAGGATGGAGCTCACCGACCCACCCCTCCCCCGTGCGCGCCGCTTTGCCCGGGTGGAGAAACGTCTCGGACGTGCGCTCGTACGACGGCTCGAGCTTCAGCGCACCGTAGATCTGCTCGACGGCCCACTTCGCGTCGGCGAAACCTCCCTCGACGATTCCGCCGACGTGCCAGCGCTCGTCGGGCATGCCGTCCTCGCCACCCTGGAGGTACACGCGGGCAACCTCGAACAACGCGATGTCACCGTTGCCGACGGCGACGTTGTGCCGTGCTGCGTCGACGAGGCTGCCGCGGAGCGACGTGCGGAGCGCCGCCGCCTCGTTCGAGAGCGGCTCGGGCAGTCGGAAGTCGCCTTCTGCGACGAACGAGGGCGTGTAGGCCTCTGCGAAGCCGCAGCCTGCGAGCACGTCCTCGACGAGCCGGCGCAAACGCTGCCAGCGCGTCAGTCGCCCAAACGTCGCGTCGCGGCGCGGCAGCGTGAAGGGAATGTCGGTCAGCCTGAAGCGGGCGACTTCTTCGATCAGATCGATCTCGCGCGTCACGTCGCGCGACCGCCACGTCGGTACGAGGAACCCACTCTCCAGGTCGCCGTCGAAGCCGAGCCCGTTGAGGATTTCCGTCTGTTCAGCCTCGGCGATGCTGAGCCCGAGCAGGGCGTCGGTTCGCTCGGTGCGCAGCCGGATCGACTGTCGCTCGGGCAGCGTTCCCTGCACGTCGACGTGGCCCGTCCAGCGTGCACCGGCCA
>DATEXK010000112.1:0-3256 GCA_035257065.1 Gaiellaceae bacterium
GTCGGCCGTAGCATCAGTAGTTGGGTCACCTCAAGCCCTGCGGCAGGCTTTCGAACGTGGTGGACCGAGCCGAGATGCCGCCAGGAAGACTGAGAATCCCGTACCGTCAGGCCCGCGACGCCATACGCTGGGCCGTTCTCGCAGCCCTCGTCAGCGTTCCGCTGTTCTTCGTGCCGCGTCTCCTTGTGCCGGGCGGCCCGGACCCGGCGTTCTGGCTGCCGAAGGAGATCAGCAGGTCGGTGATCGGCATCGTCGAGGCCGTGACGCCCGAAGGGCGGCAGGCTGCGGCGAGGCCGTCGCAGCCTGCACACGCGGCGGCCGCAGGCTCAAGACGCCGACGGCACGTGCCCGCTGCGGCGGCGGCAGGCTCGCACACGCTGATCCCGGTGGTCACGGCGGCGTGCACGAGCTGTCGCGTGCTCCGCGACTCCTCGACGGGCGCGATCCGGGTCACGCTCGGTTCGGCGCAGAGGACGGCCGCCGGATCGGCGTATGCGCTCCTCGACTTCGGCGGCTTCGACGGCGCGGGTGGCATCGTGCGCGTTCACGATCGGATCGGCCTGGACCGCGGCGAGGTGCCGCAGTCGGATCTCTCGATTCTGCAGGTAACGGACGTCCAGAACCGGGTCGCATATCGCCTCCAGATCGACCGTCTCACGCGCGTTCTGCGCCTTGTGAGCCCGCCCGGCGGGCTGAGCCGCTCGGGGCTCAACGTGTCGACGGGGACGCAGGTGCCAGACGACGGCGTGCAGACGCTGACCGTGGACGTGGCTGCTCAGGCAGGCCGTTCGCTCGTCGTGCAACTGGACGGGCGAACCGTCGTCTCGAGGCAGGGTCTGAGCGGAGGCAATGCTCTGCGCCAGCGATTCCTCGCCGTGGGCATCTTGAATACGCCGGCCAGCATGACGACGCTGAGCGTCACACACAATGCGCTGCAGGTGGGCATGGGCTCGACTGCCGGCGGCGACCAGTCGGGAGTATCGGCTTCCGGGCTTGCGCTCTCGCCGGGCGTGTCGCTCGTCGCACCGGGCAACCTCGATCCGCCGACGATCACGGGCGACGCTGTTGCGGGCCAGCCCCTGACCGCGAGCCTGGGCACGTGGAGCGACGCGAACGACCTCCGTGCCCGGTGGAGCCGCTGCGCGGGCGACGGGTCCAACTGCCGGCAGATCGCCAATGCGAACGGCACCTCGTACGTGCCCGACAGCGGCGACGCCGGGTCGACGTTTCTGATCACCGTGACCGCGTCGAACGACGCCGGAACCGCCATCGCAGCGTCGGGCATCACGCCGGTCGTCGCCAATTTCAGGCCCGTGCTGTTGACGGCTCCCTCGATCGCGGGCGTGTCCACCGAGCGCTCGACGCTGACCGCGAGCCCCGGGACGTGGGCGTGGCGAAACGGATCGTTTGCGTATGCGTGGCAGCGCTGTGACGCGAATGGGGCCAACTGCGCCACGATCGCCGGCGAGACGACTTCGACCCTCGCGCTGGGACCCGATGACGTCGGGTCCACGATCCGCGTGCTCGTCACGGTGCCCGGACTAACCGCGTTCACGACCGTCGCAGCGCCTGTGACGGACGCCGTGCAGCTTGCCGCGCCGCTCAATCTCGCGGCGCCGATCGTGACCGGCAATGCCGTCACCGGAGCCGTGCTCACTGCCACTGCTGGGGACTGGGACCACTCGGCGGCGGCGTACGTCTACACGTGGGACCGCTGCTCCGTGGGCGGGACGTGCCTGCCGATCGCGGGCGCCGACAGCAACACGTACCGCGTCGGGATCGAGGATCTCGGCAGCACGCTCCGAGTCACCGTCGCGGCGGCGAACGCCGCCGGTGTCGGCACGGCATCCTCGACGGTCACGGTCGCCGTGACCTTGGGCGCGCCCGCGAGCTCCACGCCGCCCGCGATCAGCGGCGACACCACCGTCGGCTCGACCCTGACCCTCGACACCGGCACCTGGAGCGACCCGCAGGCCACCATCACCATCACCTGGCAACGCTGCGCCGCCGACGGCACCGCCTGCACCACCATCGACGACGCAACCACGACCACCCACACCCTCACCGGCAACGACGCCGGCTCCACCATCGAAGCCGTCGTCACCGCCACCAACGCCGGCGGCTCCACCACCGCCACCTCCAGCCCGACCCAACTCGTCACCGCAGGCGCGCCGTAGGCTCGATTCGGCCTGGACACCGTGCGGCGGTGAAGGCGCGACTGGCCGACGTTGCGACTCCGACGCTCGTCAGTAGTGGGCGAGCAGGACCCCGATTTCCTGCACCGCCTCTCCACTGAGTCTGCTCCGGACGGCCGCCACTGGCGCAAGCACTGGCGCACACCTCGCCAAGATCGCTGAGAAGCACCTCAAATGCAGGCGCTTCGCGAAATACACACGAAGCTTCCTAAACCGTGTGCACAAGTTCGATTCTTGTCGGAGGCACTTACTGCGAGGCCGTTTCCGAAGCGGGTTTGCGGCATTCTTCCGCCTCGCGGGCCAGTGCGGCGACGGTGTGGGGTGCGCAAACTCGATCCGTGTGACGTTCAGGATGCTCGGGCTGCCCAAATTTGCAGACGAAACCGAGTTAACGCACCCCACAGGCTTCACGTGAGCGGACACCTGAACCCGGCCGAGTCGCAAGCCGCTTCGGCCGGCGGGACGCTGGAGTCCAGGGCGGCAGCCCTGGAAGGCCGCGGAAGCGCGCTCTCACCGTCTGTGCGCGGATACATGGAGCCGCGCTTTGGCTACGACTTCGGCGATGTGCGAGTTCACACGGACGCGAACGCAGCCGAGACGGCGAGGATGGTCGACGTCACGGGCGTTCACCCTCGGCCGCAATGTGGTCTTCGGCGACCGAGAGTTCGCGCCCGAGAGCTCGACCGAGGGCCGCTCGCTGCTCGCCCACGAGCTCGCCCACGTCATCCAGCAGCGCCGGGCGCCCCGTCGGGTCCAGCGGAAGATCGTCGTCGCCGGCAAGCCCTACGCGCCGACGGCGAGCTATTACGACTTCCTGACCAAGAACTTCGGTGCCGCGATGAAGGAGTTCGTGGAACGGATGCACAACAACGGCAACCCGCCCGATTACGCCTTCTCGAGCTACGACCAGATGGGCACCGAGGTCCGCGTCAGGGCGCAGGCGATCAAGGGAATCGAAGAGGTGCACAAGGGCTGCTGCGACTACTACAACTCCGCGGAGCCGCCGCATCTGGACCCGACCTACTGGGATCAGATCGGATCTGCGGTGGACTTCAAGCCGA
>DATEXK010000113.1:0-2231 GCA_035257065.1 Gaiellaceae bacterium
TCGGCTCGCCCGCGTGATAGGCGGCGAGGTAGCCGGCGAGGTCGAGTTCGAGGTCCTCGAGCGCCTGCCAGCGCGCGGCCGGGTCGTACTCTTCGCGGATCCAAACGACGCGGGCGAGCGCGTCCCGGATGACGTCGAGCGGCGCGCTCACGCCGCAGCCTGTTTCGTGGCGAGCTGTTCCGCGAGGATGCGTCGGGCGGCTTTGTCGAGGATGCGTTGCGCCTCGGCGACGGCCTCGGGCGGCCGACTACTCATTGGGGGATGCCCAGGTGTGTCCGGAGAGCGATTCTGATCTCCGCTGACACGCTGCGGTCGGAACGCCTGGCGCTGTTCTCCGCGCACGCTTGATCTGCGGGTCGACGTACGCGCCGACGATCACTCGCTCACTGGTAGGCGTTGCGGTTGTTGTTTCAGACTTCTTCAAATGGATCGCCGCAAGAAAAAACCCGCCTTTCGGCGGGCTACGGGTCGGGGCTATGAGAAACGCCCTTCTACTGCATACGGGGAGAAGTCCGGGTTAGGCTGCCAAGTGCGCGAGCAGTGCGCTCCCCACTTTCGCGAGTTCGTGGACCCGCTGCTTCTGGACCCCGATAGCCTCCCCGATCGCCTCGAGCGTCACGCCGGCAGCGCGTACGTTTGCGACGACGATGGCGAGCTGTGCGCGCCTTATCCGTTCCTCCTCGGATGAAGGGCCCGGACGGAACGACGCCACGGTCTCAGCGAAGTTAAGGCTTCGTTTGGCGCACTCGACTTCGAGCATCTTTCGGGCGCGCTCGCTGCTTGAGACCTTGCGCGTCGACGGTGGTGTCCGCACGACGAGGCGCTCGTCTGCTGAGCGGGGATCGCCAGTCGCGAAGCGGATCTCGCCCGTGCGTGGATCTTTCCATGACTCCGTGCGGTCGAGCCGCGCCGCCTCGATCTTCTTCTGCGCCGCCTCTCTCACAGACCAGTCATCAACGGGTGACCCATCAGTGTACTCGCCCGCAATTCCGGCGAGAACTGCCTCCCAGAGTCCTCGATCACGGTCGCGCAGGACGATGTCGAGACCGTACGCTCGCGCATTGTCAGGGGCGGCGCTGCCGTCAGGTTGAACGCCGTCGATAATGAGATTGAGCAGCTCTCGGTGATCGAGGTTCTCGATCGGTTGCGACACGACAGATTCGGCGGCCGCCCTGCCGGACGTCAAGTCCCACGTCGAGGGGTCCTCCTCGTCCTCGCCGATCCCATCAGGGATTTCGTCGTCGCCGTCGGTCTCCAGGCTTTCCCACCACTGGCTCATTGCTGCCTAGAGGGTATCCCCGAATGCGGACGTAAACCCGGACTTTTCGCCGTGCCCCCGCACCGTAATCCGGTCCGCTCCGCGGCCGGGTGCGACGGTGGCCTCAGAGATGACCGCACGAATCAGGGCGCGTTGCTCGTCGATCGTGAGCAGGTCCCAGTCGCCTGCCGTGATCGTGATCGCGGGCGTCGTGGCCGCCTGGAGCTCGGCGAGCCGCTCGCGAGCGTAGTCGCGTGTTTCGCGGAGACTGGCGAGCTTCATGCGTGCCGATTCGACATCGTCTAGGCCGGTGAACGCTTCGACTGCGGCATCGAGAGCCCGTTCGGCTGCTTCGAGGTCGCGCGCCGCGTCGTCTGCCGACTTGTCGAGTGTGGCTGTGCCGCGCACGCCGGATAGCAGCGTCTGCACCTTGGCGATGACGACGGACTCGGCCAGATCGGCGCTCACAGTCACGCGGTGAGCGCAATCGCTCGTTGGGTTGCACCTGTAGAACGCGTATGCCTTCCCCTGCTGCCTGGTCGAGCCGACAACCATGCGGGCGCCGCAGGTTGCGCAGCGGAGTACGCCGAGACGGGCAAGCAGCCGTTCCGACTTCGCGCGCCGGCCGCGTGTGCTCCTCATCCGCTGCACGGCCGTCCATGTGTCGACATCGACAATCGGCTCGTGCGAATGGAGGTTGACGAGCTCGCCGAAGCGAAGTTCGCCGAGGTAGAACCGCGACGCGAGCAGCGACGCGGTTCCGTGGAAGCTGCGCACGATGCGGCGGCGCCGAAGCAGCGCACGAACCTCCATCACCGTGGCGCCGGCGCGGCGAGCCTCGAACGCAGCCCGGATCGCCTTCGCCTCGCGCGGGTGTGGCTCGACTGTCCGGTCTGCCCGCTGACGATAGCCGGGTGGGACGTTGGCGAATGTCGGGACGCCGCGTGCGATCGCGCGCCGCTTCGCATCGGAC
>DATEXK010000114.1:0-2495 GCA_035257065.1 Gaiellaceae bacterium
CGGTTGATGTAGGCGATCGTCGGTGGGTGTGTGCGGCGTCTGGTGACGAGGATCATGTGTAGGGCGCGGTTGAGTTGCCGGTCGCCGCTTCGGTCGAGTCGGTAGCGGACTGTTTGCCGCTGCTGGCCTCGAGCGGACAGACCACACGGCACCGACTCAGCCGCGGCGGCGACCGCCAACCCAACCGCGCGCTGCACATGATCCTCGTCACACGGAAACGATCACACCCCGCGACGATCGCCTACATCGAACGGCGCCTCCAAGAAGGCAAGACAAAACGCGAAGCGATCCGCTGCCTCAAGCGCTACCTCGCCCGCAACCTCTACCGCCTACTCGAGCACCCGCCAACGCCAGCTTGACAAACATAGAAGCATCTGTGGCCCAGGCGAGCCCCGTGTCGCTCGACAGCGGGTAGTCGCTTAGGAGCGGCGGCTGTCGCAGTAAGCCCTTCGTGCGAGCCTCGCAACGCTGGGTCGCCACCCGACACCGCACCGTTCGCGCCCTTTTCGGCTAGATCGCGATCTCGTAACGGCAGCGAAGCTGGTCGAGGTGCGCCTCCAGCCAGGGCGGCTTCTCCGGCTGCGCGTCGAGTTCGCGCCAGGCCGTGCGGGGCGCCGGCTCGACGTCAGCCGGTAGTTGCGCTGAGGCCGGCCGGGGTTACGACGACATCGCCGGTCGAGGCAGGCAGCTGAACCGCTTTTCCGTTCAACGTTGCGTCGATGTTCCAGGGGGCGCCGATACGGATCCAAAGTCGCGTCGAGATGAAGCGGGCGGTTCGACCCTGCTCGAGCGTCCTCGCGTAGACCGATCTGCCGGTCGCCGAGCCCAAGTGGACGGAGAGCCAACAGGGGCCTCGCGTGGCGACGAGCACGATCCGGGCGACCGTCACCGGATGCGTGGCCGTACGCGGCGCAGCAGGAAGAGCCGCCCGGGTGGTCGTGCGCGTCTGCGCAGGCGGGGGGCGCAGGGGTGGCGGGTGGCTGCCGTTGCTCGAGAGCCGCCACGCGAGAACGGCGATGCTCGCCGCCAGCACTGCCACGGCGAGCAGCCACGGCGCACGCGCGAACCGGCGCCGTCGAATCCTGACCGGAGGTGGGGCCGCCGGCTCCTCCTCGGGGGCGAAGCACGTGTTGTATTCGTCCACGAAGCGCTGCGCGTCGAGACCAAGGTAGTCCGCGTACGTGCGGAGGAACCCTTTCGTATAGGGAGGGCCGGGTAGGACGTCGAAGCGTTCGTCCTCGAGCGCTCCGAGGTACTTGGCACGGATCCGCGTGTCGCGCTCGGCTTGGGACAGCTCGAGCTTCTGACGCATCCGCGCCGCGCGAAGACTGCTGCCGATCTCGAACATGGGCGATGCCTGACGGCGGTTGGCATAGTCTCGCGGATCGGGCCTCGGCGTCACAGCCCGGGCCGGTGTTTCAGCGGTCGATCAGCTCCGGATGTTCCGCGAGGAACGCGCCCCAGCCGTCGGCACCGCTCCGTTCCCACTCGTTTCGGTCCTCGCCGTCGGATTGTGTGATCCACTGGAGCACCTGCTTCCACCGGATGACCAAGGCGGCCAGCGCCGCGAGGAGAAGCCCATTCCAGATGCCGGCGACGACGATGGTGACGGTGCTCATGGCCGCCTCCTGAGTGCGGCCACAGCAGGTCAGGCCGCCCACACCTGAAAAGCCGCGCCGTCACGCCGTCAGTTGTACGGGTCATCCAAGAACGGAAGGTTCTTGTGACCAACCTTCTTGATGACATTCTCAGCAAAGCGACCGCGCCGAGCCTCCCATCGCCGCTCCATCTGAAGCGCCTCGTACTCCTCATCCTGGGGACCAGCATGGGGCACGACCCGTTTCCGGCGTAGCACGCGGCGAAGGAGAGGCAACGTCTCCGCCAGGGTACATCCGTCTCAGCGCCAACAAGAATTAGGGTCGGACTTTCGGGGGGACTGTGAGACTCGGCGGATCCTGCGCTGCAGCCGCCTGCCGCTCGCCCTCGCGCACACCCGATCAGCTCGCCGCCACGCTGGTGCTGCGCAGCCTCGCGCGACGCATCGAGGCGGCGACCGTCGAGGCCGCCGAGCTCGAAGCCGAGATCCTCGCCCACATCCGCGCACTCGCACCGCAACTGCTCAACGAACCCGGCGTCGGACCGATCGTCGCCGCGCAACTGATCATCGCCTGGTCACACCACGGCCGCGTCCGCTCCGAAGCCGCCTTCGCACGCCTCGCCGGCGCGGCACCGATCCCCGCCTCGAGCGGACAGACCACACGGCACCGACTCAGCCGCGGCGGCGACCGCCAACTCAACCGCGCCCTGCACACCGTCATCCTCCAACGGCGCCAACACGATCTAGCCACGCAGGCGTACATCGCCCGACGCGTCGCCGAAGGCAAAACACGACGCGACGCCGTCCGGCTACTCAAGCGCTACCTCGCCCGCCACCTCTACCGCGTACTCAACAACCAGGCGCCGCAGATGACTTGACACGACATAGGAGCATCATT
>DATEXK010000115.1:0-4081 GCA_035257065.1 Gaiellaceae bacterium
CGGCCGCAGATGCGGCCGCGCCTCTTTTTCTGTATCTAAGGGACTGCGGATGAACTGGAACCTCTTCGTCACCGAGCTCGTCGCCGGGATTACCCACGGCGCGTTGTACGCGCTGATCGCGCTCGGCTACTCGATGGTGTACGGCATCCTCAAGCTCCTGAACTTCGCCCACGGCGACATTTTCATGGTCGGCGCGTTCATCGGTTACGGGCTGATGACGGTGTTCGGCACGCCGGACACGCTCACCGTCAACCTCGCATTCCTCATCGCCCTGATGCTCATTTGCTCGATGATCGGCGGCGGTTTGCTCGGCGTGATGGTCGAGCGCTTCGCGTACCGGCGGTTGCGCAAGGCGCCACGCATCGCACCGCTCATCACCGCGCTCGGGGTGTCGTTCTTCCTCGAGAATGCAGCCCAGCTCGTACTCGGCGCGGAACCGGTGAGCTACAACACGTATGCCTGGAAGAACAGCGTCCTCTGGACGAAGGGGTTCACGCTTCCCGGCGACGTTCACGTCGGGCTCCCGCAGGTGATCGTGGTCGTCGGCGCGATCGTCCTCGTGGTGCTGCTCACGCTGTTCGTGCAGCGCACGCAGATCGGCAAGGCGATGCGCGCGACGTCCTTCGACCAGGAAGCCGCGGCGATGATGGGCATCGACGTCGACCGTGTGATCGTCGTGACGTTCTTCATCGGCTCCGCGCTCGCGGGAGCCGCAGGCGTCTTCAACGGTCTCGTCTACCAGCAGGCGTGGCCGTACATGGGCTTTCAGGCGGGCCTGTTCGCCTTCACGGCCGCCGTCGTCGGCGGCATCGGCAACTTGCCGGGAGCGGTGCTCGGCGGCCTCCTCATCGGGCTCGCCGAGGCGTTCGCGACGGGTTATCTCTCTTCGACGTTCCAGCAGGCGATCGTCTTCGCGCTCCTGATCGCCGTGATGCTCGTCCGCCCGAGCGGGTTGCTCGGGCGCGCGGCGGTGCAAAAGGTCTGATGAGCAGCGGCAACGACATCCCGCCGGTCCCCGACCGGCCCGACGAGGGGCAGCCCAAGGTCGGCGTCGACTCGTGGGTCGCGACCTACGAGGGCCGGCGCGAACGTGGCGGCGGACTGGTCGGACGGCTGCACCACGAGCTGATGCGCACGCCGCGGCCGGCGTTCTACATCGCCTTCGGGGTGCTCGCGGCGTTCTTGCCGCTCGTCACGAACAACGGCTACGTCATCCGCGTCGGCTTCGACACGTTGCTCTACATGCTGCTCGCGCTCGGCCTGAATATCGTCGTCGGCTACGCCGGGCTGCTCGACCTGGGCTACGTCGCGTTCTACGGCTTCGGTGCGTACGGGTACGCGATGCTCGCCTCGCCGAAGTTCGGCCTCCACTGGGACACGCTGCTCGTGATCCCCGTGGTGATGGTCGCGACGGCGATCCTCGGCCTGCTCGTCGCGCTGCCCTCGAGGCGCCTGGTCGGCGACTACCTCGCGATCGTCACGCTCTTCTTCGGGCAGTTCTTCGTCACCGTCGTCCAGAACGGCAACCGCATCTCGTTCCTCGGTCTGACCCGGCACTATGACCTGACCGGCGGCCCGAACGGCATTCCCGGCGTCGACAACTGGAATCTCGGCGGGCTGCACATCGGCTCGCTCAACGGCTACTACTACACGGCGCTCGTCGTGTTCCTGCTCGTGCTCGGCGCCGTGTATCTCGTCGACACGTCGCGTACGGGTCGCGCGTGGAAGTCGCTTCGCGAAGACCCGCTTGCCGCCGAGCTGATGGGGATGCCGGTGAACCGCCTGAAGCTGATCGCGTTCTCGTTCGGGGCGGCGATCGCGGGCCTCGCGGGCGCGCTCTTCGCGGGCCTGAACACAGCGGTGTTCGCCGCGGACTTCGACGTCCCGACGCTGATCATCATCTACGCGATGCTGATTCTCGGCGGTGCAGGGAGCCTCGGGGGCGTGATCCTCGGCGCGCTCGTCGTCAACGTCTCGCTCGAGCTGCTGCGCACGCCAGACCATGCGACGGTCGTCTTCTACGTGATGTTGATCGTGGCGCTCGCGATCAAGCTCCGGCCCTGGACGTGGCTTGCCGGCGTGCTCGGCGGCACGATCGCGTTCGGCTTTGCGGTGCACGCGATCGCATCGTCGGCCTGGCCGCGCGGCGTACACGGGGACGCCACCGTCGGCGGCACGCTCGGGCGCGCACTCGACCACTGGGTGCTCCACCCGTCGAACCCGCGCGTGATCGGCAACCTCGCGTTCATCGCGCTGGTGTTCGTCGTGCTCGGTCTCACGCTGATGCACGGTTGGCTGCAGAAGCTCGCGCTCATCCCGACGCTCTACCTCACGGCGTTCGTGTGGGACAACCGGCTCGTCGTCGAGCCGAGCATCACACGCCTCATCCTGATTGGCGTCATCCTGATCGTGCTGATGAACGCGCGACCGCAGGGCCTGCTCGGCGCCGCGCGCGTGGAGATCGTCTGATGGCGAAGCTGCTCGAGCTCACCGGGATCTCGAAGCGATTCGGCGGCCTGACCGTGATGGAGAACCTCGACCTGCATGTCGACGAGGGCGAGATCGTCAGCGTGATCGGGCCGAACGGCGCCGGCAAGACGACGCTCTTCAACCTCGTCACCGGGGTCTACCGTCCGGACGCCGGCGAGATTCGCTTCGAAGGCAAGTCGCTGCTCGGTCTCGAGCCGCACCAGATCACGGGCCGCGGCGTCGCGCGCACCTTTCAGACACTCCGCCTGTTCCTGAATCTGACCGTCAAGGAAAACGTCATGGCGGCGGCGTACTCGCACACGCACGCCGGGGTCGCCCGCTCGATCCTGCGGACGCCCGGCATGCGCCGCGAAGAGAAAGAGATCGAGCAGCTCGCGGAGGAACGGCTCTCGTTCTTCGGCGAGCGCCTCGTCGGCTACCGCTGGAACCAGCCGGCCTACAGCCTGTCGTACGCGAACCGCCGCCGGCTCGAGATCGCGCGCGCGACGGCGACGAAGCCGCGCCTGCTCCTCCTCGACGAGCCGGCCGCCGGCATGAACCCCGTGGAGACGCACGAGATAACCGAGCTGATCGGACGTCTGCGCACGGAAGTCGGCTACACGATCCTCGTGATCGAGCACGACATGCACGTCGTCGAGGGGATCTCCGACCGTGTCGTCGCGCTCGACCACGGTGTGAAGATCTCCGAGGGGACGTTCGAGCAGGTGGCCACCGATCCGCGAGTCGTCGAGGCGTATCTCGGCACGAAGGCGGCGTCGACGAAGTGAACGAGAACGGGACACCGCTGCTCCAACTCGACGGCGTCGACACGTACTACGGCCCGATCCACATCCTCCAGAGCATCAATCTCCAGGTCGGTGCGGGCGAGCTCGTGTGCCTGCTCGGCGGCAATGCCTCGGGCAAGTCGACGACCTTGAAGACGATCCTCGGGATCGTCGCGCCTCGCAACGGCTCGGTGCTGTTCGGCGGCGAGGATGTCACGCGCCGCTCGACGAGCTATCGGATCCGCCAGGGGATGGCGATCGTGCCCGAGAACCGGCGGCTGTTCGCGCCGATGAGCGTGCTGGAGAACCTCCAGATGGGCGCGTACCTGCACGGCGGCGGTACGAAGGAGGATTTCGATCGCGTCTACGAGCTCTTCCCGCTGCTCCACGAGCGCCGGGCGCAGCTCGCGGGCACGCTTTCGGGCGGCGAGCAGCAGATGGTGGCGATGGGCCGTGCGCTGATGGCGAAGCCGAAGCTGCTCCTGATGGACGAGCCGTCGATGGGGCTCGCGCCGATCCTCGTCGAGCGGAGCTTCGAGATCATCCAGCAGGTGCACCAGGCAGGCGTCGCGATGCTGATCGTCGAGCAGAACGCGAACGTCTCGCTCTCGATCGCCGACCGAGGCTACGTCCTCTCGACGGGTCGCCTCGTGCTCGAGGGCAACGCCGACGACCTCCGCGAGGACGAGGATCTCCGCAAGGCCTATCTGGGGCGGTAGGGCAGACCCGGGAGGAAGAGCATGGTCCCAGGTCTGCCCTCCCGGATGTGTCTGATTGGGGCCACGCCCTCGACCGCGGCCCGCCGACAGCCAATTGAGGGCAACCGC
>DATEXK010000116.1:0-11577 GCA_035257065.1 Gaiellaceae bacterium
GCCAGGTCGCCGCCGTGGTCGATCATCACGAGGTTGCCGTAGCCTGACATCCACCCGCAGTAGATGACCGTCCCCGCAGCCGCGGCGTGGATCGGGGTGCCGGTCGGGACGCCGATGTCGATGCCCGGGTGGAGCGTCCCCCAGCGCATGCCGAAGGGGCTCGTGATCGGGCCGCTGACCGGCCAGATGAATCCCGTGGTCGGCGCGGTGACGGGCGAGCCCGACGCGTCGGTCGTGCCGGCCCCACTCGACGCGCGAGAGGCGGCCTGCGCCGCCTGGATCCGCGCAGCGAGATCGGCGCTGGCGGAAGCGAGCGCCTTCGACTCGCCGACCTCCGCGTCGATCTGCGCCTTCGTCGCGACGAGTGCATGCGACTTGCTCGAGCGCGCACCGGCGAGCTTGCCCTGGCTCGCGAGCAGCTCGCGGCGCAGGATCGCGGCCTGCTGCACGCGCGCGTTGATCGCGCGCGCCTCGTTCGCCACACCGATGCGCACCGCCAGCGTCTTCGCACGGGCGGTCTTTACTTGGCGCTTCGCCGTACCGACTGCCGCGGCCACGCGTTTGTCCTGATTCGCGATCGCCCCGAGGTACTCGAGCTGGTCGAGGATGTCCTGGAAACTCTTCGCCGTGACGAGCAGGTCGATCGTGCTCGGATCGTCCTGCTTGTAGATCTCGACGAGCCGGATGTCCAGCCGTTGCACGGAGAGCGTGTACTCGTGCTTCAGGTAGTGGAGGCGCTGCGTCTGGAGGCGAAAGAGCTGGTTCAGCTTGTCGAGCCGACGCTGCCGAAGCTCGAGATCGGACTGGAGCGCCGAGAGACGGCTCGAGACGTCGCCGACGCGACCCTCCAGCGAGTGGATCTGCCCCGTGAGCGCACCGATCTGCGAGTTGAGCGCGGAGGCCTGGCGCTTGGACGCGGCGATCTTGCCCTGCAGGGAGCCGAGCTTCGCGTCGACGCTCGCCTTCTGGCCGCCGAGGCCGTCGCCCGCGAGTGCCGGCGCGGCCAGGATCAGGGCAAGAGCAAGCAGAAGCGTGATGCGTCTGGCCATCGGAACGGGGTTCGCCGGGGCCCCGGCCGTCCCTGCATCGGAGCGCTATTCAGCCGGTTCCCGGCCGGGATCGGGACTGGGATCGGGGCTGGGCTCGGGCACCAGCGCCGGCGTCGGCGGCGTGCCCTCGTCGGGCGGCGGATACGGCTCGGGAACGATCGCGGGCTGTGGCGGCGTCGCCTCGCCCGGCGGTGGGTACGGCTCGTTCGGCGTGGTCATCGTCTCTCCTCAGTGGCTGCTCGGAACACGCTCGGGCAGGGCTTCTGCCCGCGGCTCGAGCGCACGTAACGCCTCGGCGGCCCGCCGGCGCAGCGGACCCACGAGCGCTCGGTAGTCGTCGTCGGAGACCTTGCCCGTGCGGTGGTCGAATTCGAGCTCCTTCAGGGCCTCGAGAGCGCGGTCGCGCTCCTCCGAGAGCTCGAGCCGCCGGCGCTCGAGCTCGCTCAGCTCGTCGAGCCGGTCGCTCACCGGCGCAGGCTCGCGGACGAACGGCCGTGCGACGAACGCTACCGCCAGCAACGCGAGCAGCGCGGCGAGCACGAGCGCAATGGTCATGCCGCGACGGCGCCTGGCGCGTAGCGCTCCGCCAGCTTCCGCTGCTCGACCGCGTCAGGCCACATCGCGACGAGCGCACCGAACACGAACAGGAAGCCCGCTCCCCAGACGAGGTTCACGAGCGGCTTCACGAGCACCTTCAGGAACAACGTGTGCGACTTCGGGTCGATCTGGTCGGCGATCGTGAACAGATCGCCGAGGTTACGCGGATCGTGGTAGATCGACACCTCGTTCGAGACCTGCTGCTCGACGGGGTACTCGTTCTTTCCCGGGTGGAGCGTCGTGACGTGCGAGCCGCCACGCGTGACGTCGACGACGGCGCGCGTGGCGACCGCGTTGGCTTCCTGCCGCGTCTGGAGGGTTTGGTACGTCAGCGTGTAGCCCGCGACCTCCATCGACTGTCCCGGGTGCAGGCCGCGCTCGCGCACGGTCTGGTACGCGCTCGATCCGGCGATGCCGATCGCGAGCATCAGGATCGCCGCGTGGACGATGTAGCCCCCGTAGCGGCGCCGGTTGCGGCCGACGAGCTCGACGAGCGCGCGTGGCCACGAGCCGCCTGAGAGCGCGTGCCGCGCACGCGTGCCGCGCACGAACTCCAGGGCGATCGACGCTGCGACGAACGCACCGAAGGTGTACGCGAGCAGCCCCGGAATCGACGATCCATAGCCGAGCGCGATCAGCGTCGAGCCGGTCACGATCGACACGATCGCCGGGATGAGGAACGTCTTTCCAAGCGCCCGAAGCGACGCACGGCGCCACGCAACGAGCGGCCCGATGCCCATCAGCAACAGCAGCGGCAGCCCGAAGCTGTGCAGGAAGAAGTTGTAGTACGGCTTCGAGACCGAACGGGTCTCGCCTCGCACCGCCTCCGTCAGCAGCGGGTACATGACGCCCCAGAGGATCGTGAGGCACAGCGCGACGAGCAGCAGGTTGTTGTAGAGGAAGGTCGCCTCGCGTGACACGAGCGACTCGAGTTTCGTCTTCGTCCGCAGCAGTGGGAGACGCAGATAGATGAGCCCGACGGAGAAGACGATGCAGATGACGATGAAGCCGAGGAACCAGCTCCCGAGCGGGCTCTGCGAGAACGAGTGGATCGAGTTGATGACGCCCGAGCGCGTCAAGAACGTGCCGAAGATAGAGAGGCAGAACGCAAGTGCGACGAGCACCATGTTCCAGATCTTCAGCATTCCGCGCTTCTCCTGGATCATCACCGAGTGCAGGAACGCGGTGGCCGCAAGCCACGGCATGAGCGCGGCGTTCTCGACCGGATCCCACGAGTAGTACCCGCCCCAGCCGATCTCGACGTAGGCCCAGTGCGAGCCGAGCAGCTGGCCGACGCCGAGGAACGTCCAGGCGGCGAGCGTCCAGCGGCGCGTGACGACGATCCAGCGCTCATCCGTGCGTTTCGAGAGCAGCGCGCCCATCGCGAACGCGAACGGGATCGTGAGACCGACGTAGCCGAGATAGAGCAACGGCGGGTGCGCGAGCATGTACGGGTTCTGCAGGCTCGGCACCATCCCGGCGCCGTCAGCCGGCGCAGGCGCGGTCTTGAACGGGCTCGAGATGAAGCACAGCATGAACACGAAGAACGTCGCGACACCGGCGAGCACCGGCACGGCCCAGACGACGAGGTCGCGCGTGCGCCGGTTCAGCCAGACGGCGAGCGCTGCATAGCCGGTCAGGATCAGGAGCCACAGGAGGAGCGAGCCCTCCTGCCCACTCCAGAGCCCGGCGAGCCGGTACCCGAGCGGCAGCGTCCGGCTCGTGTGATCGGCGACGTAGACGAACGAGAAGTCATGGCGTTCGAGCGCAATCCAGAGAACGAGCGCCGCGACTGCCGTCGTCCCGAATGCTGCGAGCAGCGCATTCTGTGCCGAGAGTGCGAGCCGCCGCCTGCGCTTCCAGGCGGCGAGCGAGCCGGCGACGAGCGCATAGACGATGAGCCCGAAGCTCAGGAGGAGCGCTGCGCGGCCGAGCGCGGCCACTACGTGGATTTCTTCGCGGGCGCCGGTGCGTACTTCGACGGGCACTTCGTCGAGAGCGTCCCCGGCTTCGCAACGAACGTGCCGTTGCGGAGCGAGCCTTCGACGACGACCTCGCGGCCCGTCCGGAAGAGATCGGGCACGGTGCCCGTGTAGCTCACCGGAACGCGTGCCACGGTGTTACGGCCCTTCGCATCCTTGAGCGTGAAGTGCAGGCCGCCGGCTGCGTGCGCATCACCGGCAGGCGCCCCGACCACCGTGCCGACGAGCATGATGTGACCCTGCGGATGCGCCGCGAGATCGCTCGGCTGAAGCTGCGGCGTGCCCGCCCCTGCGACAGACGTGTAGAGGATGAAGACCGCGAGCGCTGCTGCCACCGACAGCGCGATCACGAGCCTGGCCGGGCTCTGTCTCACGGCCCCGAATCATACCCAGGGGTCAGGCCCCTGTGTGTCTCTGTGGGGGCGCGCCCTCGGCACACCCGGCACCGGCGTGGGCGCACAAGCGAACACGAACGCGTCTACCGGTCACGCCCTGGGGTCGGGCCCCGGGCTGTGTGTGACGAGGAGCACTACCGGAGCCTGACCTCTGGCTCTGTTGCTCTTTGGGGGCACGCCCTTTCGCGGACGCACGACCGACGTCGTCTCGTCGGCGAGCAAACGTCGTTACCGGTCCTGCCCCGCGGCGGTCAGCCCCGAGCCCCTCTGACGGGAGGCGCTAGCGCTGCTCGGACGGCTGCGGCCGGCGGGCCGGGATCCGGTACCCGTGGTCGTGGCAGAGCGAGCCCGGTAGATCCTCGGTGAGGGCGTCGCAATAGCCCTTGCCGTAGGCGGCCCGCATGAAGGCGGCGACCACGTCGAGATTCCATTCCGTGATGTCGGCGGCCTCGCGCCAGAGGTCCGTCAGGCGGAGGTCGATGTCGAGTTCGAGGAGGTCGATCCTGGAGGGCTGCTTGGGCATATGGACAAGGTAAAAAGTCCATCGGACGACATCGAAAATCGGCGGACGTTACGACGCGGAGACGCCGAGCGTCGCCATCGTGCCGGCGTTTGTGCTGTCGGCCACGAGCAGGAGCTGATACCGGCCACGGTGCGGGGCGAGCAGCCGCAGGGATCCCATAGCGGCCGCGCCGGGCCGAAGCGCCGGGAAGGTTCCGCCGCCGACGACGAGCAGTCCGCCGCCGAGCTGGAGGTGGACTCGGCCGGCGTGCGTCCGAACGTCCCCGGTGTTGCGAACGCGGAAGCGAAGGACGAACGGCGTGTCGACCCGCACGCCGCGCGGTGCGACCGGCTCGAGCCTCAGCCCGGGGAGACCGACACTCGACCGGACGATGGCCGTGTCGCCGAAGACCGTCAGTTGCCGGAAGCGGGCCGGCCCGAGGCGCTCCACCGTGAACGTGACCGCGTTCCGGCCGCCCCGCACGCCCCTGTACTCGAGAACATTTACGAAGCTCGACTCGTGGACGAGCCCGACGTTCGCCGCATGTACACGATGATCCGACCCGACCTCGCCCGTCGTCACGCGTATCCGGCCGTGCACCCGCTCGCGCAGGGCCAACCGTCGGTGGCCGCTTCGACGTACACGTGACCCGGCGGCGACTGCGGGTCGAGCTCGATTCGGTAGTGCAGGTGGATCCGGTACCACGTGTTGCCGCCCTGGACCGCTCCGGCCGGCAGGCCGATCGTGACCGCGTACGTGCTTCTCGTCGTCGTGCCGGGTCGGACGACGATGCTCTGGTATCCGGCCGCGGCGAGCGACCACGACTGCGCGCCGGAATGCCGCCGGCTCTGCGCACCTGTAGCCAACACTGCCGCCGCCACGGTCGCGATCGCCAACACCGTTGCCACTCTCCTCGCACGTGGCCCAGCGATTGACGTCACGCTCGCAGCATAGGGTCGTTGACGGCCCTTAGGGTTCCGGCGTGGGCGACGTTCGCATCGGTCCGTCGGGGCTGCCGGATCTCGGCTTTGCCGAAGCCGCGGATTGGCTGGCCGGGCGCGGCTACCGCGCCGTCGAGATCGGCTTCGCCGGCGGCTTCTGGCTCGACTATGACGCCGCGCCGCTGCTCGGCGACGCGCTCCGGGCGCGGGACATCGTGCTGTCGGTACACGCGCCGCTCGCGGCGTTCATGGGGCACGTCGACCGCGGCAAGAAGTTCAAGATGGCGCTCGGCATGCTCGACCACACCGCCGGGCTTGCGAAGGCAGCAGGAGCCGAGGTGATCGTGTTCCACCCGGGCTTCCTGCTCGGCCGCGAGCGCGAGCAGGCGATCGCCGACGTCGTCGATCAACTCGGCGACCTGCGTGCGCGGCTCGAGTCGAAGGACCGTCTCGTGCCTTTCGGCGTCGAGGTGATGGGACGCGTACGCGAGCTCGGCACGATCGACGACGTGCTGGCCATCGCGTCACAGGTCGACTTCGTCCGGCCGGTGCTCGACTTCGCTCATATGCATGCGACGAGCGACGGAGCGTTCACCGACGTCGACGCATTCGCATCGGCGCTCGAAGCGACGGATGCCGTCATCGAGCCCGGCGCGCCGTTCCACATCCACTTCAGCGACATCGCCTACGCAAACCGCAACGAGAAGAACCATCTGCCCTACGGCGAAGGAACGCTGCGCGCCGAGCCGTTACGCGACGCGCTCGTCCGCTTCGAGCGGCCGGCGACGGTGATCAGCGAGTCGCCCGACGAGGCGTCAACTCAGGCGATCGGCGCGGTGCTGCTCGGCGAAAGCTCCGCGCGGCGCGCCTCGTAGCGCGCGACGTCCTCGTCGCGGCCGCGGTCGCGGAAGAAATCGATCGCGTTCTCGAGCGCCTCCCGTTCGGACGCCCGGAATCCGAAGAACTCGAACCCCTCGAGCGCCTCTCGGAAGAGGGCTTCTGCCTCCGCGTCGCGGCCTTGCGCGGCGCGCACCTCGGCGAGCGCGACCTTCGTCGTCGAGCCTGACACGCGGTCCTCGGGCCCGACGGTCTCGCGCGACTCGAGCGCGAACCGCTCGGCCTCCTCGAGCCGACCGAGGCGGACGAGCACCTGGGCGAGCGCTCGCTGCGCCTCACACAGCTGGCCCCGGCCGCCGAGACCCTTCAGTGCGCGCTCGGAGTCGCGGAGCAGCTTCTCGCCGCGCTCGAGATCTCCCTGCGCGACGGCGGTTCGGCCCAGGTTCAGCGTCATCGCCGCCTCGCGGAGCGCGTTGCCGATCTCGCCGAAGAGCTCGCGCGCCGCGGTGAACGCCGCCTCGGCTTCGACGTAGTTGCACCGGTGGACTTCGAGCGACCCTCGCACTGCAAGTGCGCTCGCGCGGCTGAACGCGCTGCCGCTCTCGGCGGCAAGCTCGGCAACCCGGTCGATGAGCGGCTCCGCCTCGTCGAACTCGAGGCGATGGAGGTACGCGAGCGCAAGCGCGTGCGTGATGATCGCCTCCTGGTCTTTGCGCACGGCGATCCGCGCGGCGCCGAGCGCGAGCTTCGCCCAGCGCTCGAACGCGTCGCTGTCGCCGAGCCACGCCGCAATTTGCGATGCGATCGAGAGCGGCTCGAAGCGGATCTCCGGCGGCTCACCGTCGAGCACCTCGAGTGCCTCGGTGATCAACCGCTGGGCGCCGAGCGCGTCGGCGCGCTGGTACAGGACGGCGTCGGCGAGCGCGGTGAGCGCACGCCCCTGGAGCTGCGTCTCTCCGGCCGCGGCGGCGGCCTTGGCGACCTCGTCCATCTCGACGATCACGGCCGTCATGTCCGCGAGCCGCCACGCGGCGCGCGCGGCGAAATACCGGCGCTCGATCGTCGGCGCAAGCTCGACGGCACGCAGCAGGAGCTTCCGCGCGCTCCGGAAGGCCTCGCGCGACAGCGCACGCCGGCCCGCGCGCGTCAGTGCGTCCGCGGCCTGCAGCGAGAGCTCGGCCGGAGCGGCGCCGTCGAGCTCCTCGAACAGGCGCGCCGCCTGGTCGAGGTGGAACGCCCTGATCTCGAGCACCTCGTCGCCGGCGCGCTCGGCGAGCCAGGACGCGAACCCGTGATGGAGATCCGCGCGAGAGCTCTTCGAGAGCCCGCTGTACGCGACCTCGCGGATCAGAACGTGCTTGAACTTGAACGCCTGCTCGCCACTGATCGTCGACCGGGGCTCGCGTACGACGAGATCGCGCGCCACGAGCTCCTCGAGTGCGACCTCGACATCGTCGACGTCCGGCGACAGATTCTCGAGCGCACCACGCATAAAGAGCCTGCCCATGGCGGCTGCGCGCTGGATCAGTGTGCGCTGCGTCGTCGGCAGTCGGTCGATACGCGCCGCAATCAGCGCCTGGAGCGTGTCGGGAATCCGCTCGGCGCCCGCACGCGGCCGCTCGGCAAGCATCCGGATCGTCTCCTCGACGAAGAGCGGGTTCCCTTCGGTCTTCGCGAGCACGGTCGCCGTGTCCACCGGCATCTCGAGCTCGGCGGTGAGCGCCGCCACGAGCTGCGCGCTCTCGTCCGGCTGCAACGGCTCGAGCTCGATCGCGGTCGCGCGCACGCGCCCGCCGCCCCAACCGGGCCTGATGTCGAGCAGCTCACTGCGCGCGAGGCAGAGCAGCAGGAGCGGCGCCTCGCGAACCGAGGCAGCGAGGTGCTCGATCAGCTCGAGCAGCGGCTCCTCTCCCCAGTGGACGTCCTCGAACATGAGCACGAGCGGCTGCGCCTGCGCGAGCTGCTCGGTCCACGTGCGGGCGGCCCATGCGATCTCCTGTTGGCCGCGCTCGCCCTCCACCGCTTCGAGCACGCCGACGGCGAGTCCCAGCAGGTCGGCGACCGCCTCGTCCTCGCAGGTCGCCCTGAGCTTCTCCAATGCAGTGTCGAGCGGATCGTCGTCGGTGATGCCGGCGGACGCCTTCACCATCTCCGCGAGCGGCCAGTACGTGACGCCTTCGCCGTAGGGCAGGCAGCGGCCCATGAGCACGGTCGCGCCCTCGAGGCCGGCGACGAACTCGCGCGCCAGCCGGCTCTTCCCCACGCCGGCGTCGCCGTAGAGCGTGAACAGCGAGGCGCGACGGTCGCGCACGGCCCGCACGAACGTGTTCTCGAGCAGCTCGAGCTCGCTCTCGCGGCCGACGAGCGGCGACGAGAGGCCGCGGACAAGCGCGCCTCTTTCCCAGGAGCTCTGCTCGGAGGCGCACACGACGCGATGCGCGGCGACGGGCTTCGGCCAGCCTCGGAGCTCGAACGGGCCGACGTCCTCGAGCTCGATGCGGTCGCGAACGAGCCGGGCGGCGCCGGGGCCGATGAGGATCTCGCCCGGGCCGGCCTCCTGTTGCAGCCTCGCCGCGAGGTTGACGGCCTCGCCGGTGGCGAACGTCGACTCCGCGCCGCCCTCGGTGACAACCTCGCCGGACTCGATCCCGACCCGCACCGCAAGCCCGAGCGCGCCGACGCGCTCCAGCGTCGCGAGACCCGCGCGGACGGCGCGCTCTGCGTCGTCTTCGTGCGCGAGCGGCACGCCGAATGCGGCCATCACCGCGTCGCCGGCGAACTTCTCGACGGTGCCTCCGTGCGTGACGATGCAGTGGGACACTTGCTCGAAGAACTGCGAGACACGCCGGCGGACGATCTCCGGGTCGGCGCCCGAAAGAAGCTCCGTCGAGGAGACGAGATCGACGAACAAGACGGTCGCGAGCTTCCGTTCCATTACGGGATCGTAGTCATCCGGACGCCGCCTACCGGGGCCGCGGCCAGGACGGTTTCCATAGCATCAGGGTGGTGCTCGACCCAAAGGTCTTCAAGGCGTACGACGTCCGCGGCATCTATCCCGACGACCTCGACGAGGCGGGCGCGTACGCGATCGGTCGCGGCTACGTCGAGCAGTTCGAGCCACGCCGGATCGCCGTCGGCCGCGACATGCGCCTCTCGAGCCCCCGGATGGCCGCCGAGGTGATCCGCGGCGCCACCGAGGCCGGCGCGGAGGTGCTCGATCTCGGGCTGGTCGGCACGGAGATGGTCTACTTCGCCGTCGGCGAGCTCGGGCTGGACGGCGGCATCGAGGTCACTGCCTCGCACAACCCGAAGGAGTACACCGGGTTGAAGATCGTGCGCCGCGGGGCGCTGCCGGTCGGCGGCGAGTCCGGGCTCCTCGACGTGCGCGACCGGGCGATGGCGATCGGAGATCGAGCGAGCGCCGGCGAGGGTCGCGTCAGTACGTACGACATCTGGCCCGCGTACGTCGATCGGGTGATGTCCTTCATCGACACGTCCTCGATCCGGCGGCTCAAGGTCGTGATCGACGCGGCGAACGGCATGGCGGGCGCGATGCTGCCGCCCGTGCTCGAGCGACTGCCGATCGACGCGGTGCGCTGCTACTTCGATCCCGACGGCTCCTTCCCGAATCACGAGCCGAACCCGCTGCTCCCCGAGAACCGGGAGTTCATCGTCGGCAAGACGCTCGAGGAAGGCGCCGATCTCGGCGTCGCGTTCGACGGCGATGCCGACCGCTGCTTCTTCGTCGACGACACGGGCGAGTTCGTTCCCGGCGACTTCGCGACCGCGCTGTTCGCAGAGACCGTGCTCGCGAAGGAGCCCGGCGCAAAGATCATCTACGACGTGCGCGCCAGCTGGGCTGTGCCCGAGACGATCGAGCGCGCCGGCGGCATACCGCTCGTCAACCGCGTCGGCCACGCGTACATCAAGCACCGCATGCGCAAGGACGGCGCCGCGTTCGGCGGCGAGGTCTCGGGCCATTACTACTTCCGCGAGTTCTCGCAGGCCGACTCGG
Organism: Gaiellaceae bacterium; assembly: GCA_035257065.1. GTDB lineage: Bacteria > Actinomycetota > Thermoleophilia > Gaiellales > Gaiellaceae > Palsa-739. The sequence goes on from DATEXK010000116.1 coordinate 10,319, forward strand.
GCGTCGTCCCGTTCCTACTCATGCTCGAGCTGGTGTCGAGAAGCGGCAAGAAGCTGTCCGAGCTCCTGAAGCCCTACCGCGACGAGTACTTCATCACCGGGGAGATCAACACGCCCGTCGCCGACGTCGCGCTCAAGCTGCAGGAGCTGAAAGAGCGCTACGCGTCAGAAGGCACCGTCTCGCATCTGGACGGCGTTTCGGTCGACGCCGACGACTGGCACTTCAATGTGCGTCCGTCCAACACGGAGCCGCTGCTTCGGCTGAACCTCGAAGCACGCGGCTCGCTGGCGAAGATGGAAGAGAAACGCGATGAGGTCCTGGCGCTGATCCGCTCGTGACGGACAAGGCGCCGTTCACGTTCTCTGCGCGGACGCGCGTCGGCTTCTCCGACACCGATGCGCAGGGAGTCGTCTACTACGGGCGCTACAACCCGTACTTCGACTTCGCACGCGTCGAGTATCTGCGTTCGCTCGGCCTGCTGCATCACTCGGGGCCCGGCGACTTCGTCATGCGCGCCAACGACGTCGAGTACTTTGCGCCGGCGGTCTTCGACGACGAGATCGAGGTCTACGTGCGCGTCTCACGGATCGGCAGCACGAGCGTCACGTTTCAGTTCGCGGCATACCGCGCCGCGGACGACGCGCTGATGGTCACGGCGCACCAGACGCTGGTCTACGTCGACCTCGCCGAGCGGAAGAAGCGCCCGGTGCCCGACGACTTCCGCGTGAAGATCCGAGAACGAGAGGGAAACGATGTCGAGCGCTAGCGACGCGGTCGCAGCGGTCGAGGAGATCCTCGCGCAAGGCGGTGACGCCGACGACGTGCTGCGGCAGGTTGTCGCAGCACTGCACGAGCGAGGCGGCTACGCGTGGGCCGGGCTCTTCTTCGTCGAAGAGGGCACGCCGACCCTCGGCCCTGAAGCCGGGGCGCCCGACGAGCCGCAGCGGACCCTTGTACCGGTGCTCTGGCAGGGCGTCGAGGTGGCGCAGCTCGCCGTCGACGGCGCACCATCCGCCGACACAGAATCGCTCGAACGCGTGGCCGCCCTCGTCTCCGGCCACTGCCTCGTCGCTTGGGACACGGGCGGCGAGCCCTGGGACTCGTAAAGAGGAGCTGAGGCCGAGCCCCGCCGCCGAGAGTGCCCGCTGCAGCGCGTCCAAGGCCCCGGCACCAATCAGACACAAACCTCTGTGACCGGGGCCGGTAGTGCTCCTCGTCAAAAAACAGCCCGGCCCCGGTCACAGAGGGCGCGCGCCCGG
>DATEXK010000117.1:0-4118 GCA_035257065.1 Gaiellaceae bacterium
TTCGAGGTCTGGCCGCGCGAGGTCTTCGTCGTGATGGGCCTCTCGGGCTCCGGAAAGTCGACCCTCGTGCGCACGCTCATCCGGCTCATCGAGCCCACGGCGGGACGTATCGAGATCGCCGGGAAGGACGTGACGGCAGCCAGCCAGACCGAGCTGCGCCACCTCCGGCGTCACACGTCGTCCATGGTCTTCCAGCACTTCGGGCTGCTGGCGCACCGACGAGTCGTCGACAACGTCGCGTTCGGGCTCGAGATCCAGGGCGTGCCGAAGGCGGAGCGGCTCGAACGGGCGGGGAAGATCCTGCAGCTCGTCGGTCTCGAGGACTCCGGCAATCAGTTCCCCGATCAGCTTTCCGGGGGAATGCAGCAGCGCGTCGGGCTTGCGCGCGCGTTCGCCGTCGACCCGGCGGTGATGCTCTACGACGAGCCGTTCAGCGCTCTCGACCCGTTGATCCGCCGCGACATGCAGGACGAGGTGATCCGCCTGCAGCACGACACGGGCAAGACGATGGTCTTCATCACGCACGACCTGCCCGAGGCGCTGCGCCTCGGCGACCGGATCGCGATCATGCGCGACGGCGCGATCGTGCAGCTCGGCACGCCGGAGGAGCTCGTCGGCTCGCCCGCAGACGAATATGTGGAGAACTTCGTGCGCGACATCCCGCGCAGCCACGTGCTGACGCTGCGCTGGATCATGCGCGATGCGCGGCCGGGTGAGGCGGACGGCCCGCGGCTCGACGTGCGGACGACCGTGCGGAACGCGATCCCCGTCATCGTCGGCAGCGAGCGCGCGATCTGTGCGGTCGAAGGCGACGTCGTCGTCGGCGTCGTCGACCGCGAGGCCGTGCTCACCGCGATCGCGGGCGAGAGCTGATGGCCGTCGCGCAGGCGGCCGGGACACTCGCGGCGCCTGCGCCCCGTCCCTGGTGGCGCGGCCGTCAGGGAGCCGTGCTGGCTGTCGCGGTCGGAATCGTGATCGCGTTCTTCGGCTGGAAGAGCCAGGTGCCGTGGCCGGCCTCGCTGACGTGGAACTCGCTCTCGCACGATCTCGACAACTTCCAGGCGTGGCTCAGCAACAACCGCAACGTCCCGCATCCAAGCGTGTTCTTCAGGGCGTTCAACGGGATCGCAACGTTCCTCGACGATCTCGTCGGCTGGCTCACCTCGTTCTTCTTCAAGCTCACGTGGGCAGGCACCACCACGCTCGGCACGCTCGTCGTGCTCCGCTTCGGCGGTCGGCGTGCGGCGCTCGGCGTGCTGACCGCGTTCCTGTTGTTCGCCACGATGGGCCTGTGGGATCCGGTCGTGCGCACGTTCGCGCTGACGTTCGCATCGGTCTCGCTGTCGCTCCTGATCGGACAGCCGCTCGGGATCCTCGCGGGCCGCTCTGACCGCTTTCAGCGGCTCGTGACGCCGGTGCTCGACGCGATGCAGATCGTGCCGGCATTTGCATATCTGATGCCGATCGTGATCCTCTTCTCCGTCGGACCGGGCGCCGCGGTGGCGACGACGTTGATCTACGCGATTCCGCCCGCGATTCGCATCACGTCGCTCGGGATCCGCGGCGTTCCGACGAACACCGTCGAGGCGGCGGAGGCGCTCGGGGCGACGCGCGTGCAGACGCTCGTGAAGGTGCAGCTGCCGCTTGCGCGCAGGATGCTGCTGCTCTCGGTGAACCAGACGATTCTCTTCGCGCTCTCGATGGTCGTGATCGCGGGGCTCATCGGCGGCGAGGGCCTTGGGAGCGTCGTGACGAGTGGGCTGTACTCCGATCCGGCGCAGGCGCTGCTTGCGGGGGCCGCGATCGTCGTGATGGCGATCGCGCTCGACCGCGCCACCGAAGCGATGGCGATCCGCACCGATCCGGCACAGAGCCATCTCACGGAGGGCAAGCGGCGGACCTTGCGGCTATACACGGCGGCGTGCGCAGCAGCAGTCGGGCTCGCGGTCGGGCTCGGCTACGCGTTCGGCGCGGGCAGCGTCTGGTCGCGCTGGACGGCGTCGGACTGGCTGCTGGCGCGGATTCAGCGCGTGCTGGACTACGTGCAGAGCCCGACGACGTTCATCTTCCACATCACGAGCCCCGTCGGGAACTTCCTCGTCCAGTACGGGCTCAGCCCACTGCGCAGCTTCTTCGTCGAGACACCGTGGCCGGCGATGGCTTTCGGCCTCGGCGTGATCGCGTTTCTCCTCTCCGGGCTGCGGCCGGCCGTGACCACGCTCGTGATGCTCGCCGTGATCGGCCTGTCGAACGAGTGGGTCAATGCGATGGACACGCTCTCGCAAGTGCTCGTCGCGACGGTCTTCACACTGCTCGTGGGGATCCCACTCGGCGTCTGGGCGGCGGAGAGCACGCGTGCGCGCAAGACGATGCGACCGGTGCTCGACATCTTGCAGACGCTGCCGCAACTCGTCTACATCATCCCGTTCATCTACCTGATGCCCGTGTCGCTCGTGCCGGGCGTGCTCGCGTCGGTTCTGTACGCCGCGCCGGTGGTGATCAGGCTCGTCGAGGCCGGAGTCCGCGAGGTCTCGTCCCATCCGGTCGAGGCGGCCGACTCATTCGGAGCGACGCGCCTGCAAACGCTGTTGAAGGTGAAGATCCCGCTCGCGCGCGACGCCATCATGCTCGGCGTCAACCAGGGGATCATCATGGTGCTCGCCGTCGTCGTGATCGCCGGTCTTGTCGGGTCGGGCGCGCTCGGCTACGACGTCGCGCAGGGGCTCCAGCAGAGCCTGTTCGGCCAGGGCGTCCTCGCGTCGGTCGCCATCCTGGCCCTCGGTATCACCCTCGACCGGATCACGCAGGGCCGGCGACGCAAGCGCATCGAATTGACCTGACATACGTCTCAGTGAATGGAACTCGAAAAGGAGGCAGGATGAAGGTACGTGCAGGAGGGCTGGCCATTCTCGTGGCCATCGGGGTCGTCGCGCTCACGGCGGGCGGCGCAGGCGCGAAGCAGGCCGCGTGCGGCACGGTCACGCTCAACCAGCAGGCGTGGGCGGGCTCGGAGGCCAACACGTACGTCGCGAAGAACGTGCTCGAGAAGATCGGCTGCAGCGTCAAGATCACGACGATCACCGAGGTGCCGGTCTATCAGGCAATGGCCGACGGCAAGACGGACGCCGTCCTCGAGGACTGGGGACACGTGCCGCAGCAGCAGCAGTACGTGGCCAAGCAGAAGACCGTCGTGGACGAAGGCCCGAACGGCGTCACCGGCGTCATCGGCTGGTACATCCCGACGTACCTGATGAAGCAGCACCCGGAGTTCAAGACGTGGAAGGGCCTGAAGGGCAAGGAGTCGCTGTTCAAGAGCCCGGAGTCGGGCTCGCAGGGGATGTTCCTCGGCGGCGACCCGTCGTATCAGCAGAAGGACAAGACGCTGATCACGGCGCTCGGCCTCAACCTCAAGTTCGTCAGCGTCGGCGCGGAGCCGGCGCAGGTCGCACGGTGGACGCAGCTCTACAAGCAGAACAAGCCGGTGCTGTTCTACTGGTACGACCCGCAGTACCTGAACGCGCAGTACAAGCTGTCCCAGATTCAGCTGCCGGCGCGCTTCAAGGGCTGCAAGGACGACGAGAAGCAGGGCGGTAACCCGAAGCAGTACGCGTGCGCGTATCCGAGCTACACGCTCGAGAAGTTCTTCAGCGCGAAGTTCGCGAAAAGCGGCTCGCCGGCCGTCGCGGTGTTGAAGCGCTTCAGCTGGTCGAACGCCGACCAGAACTCGGTCGCGGGCGCGATCGCCGGACAGCACGTCGACCCGGACAAGGCCGCACAGAAGTGGATCGCCGCGAACCAGGCCAAGGTCAACAAGTGGCTCGGTAAGTAGCGGCCTCGCACCTGATGTTCCGAGGGGCGGCGCATGCGCCGCCCCTCGTATTTCCGGCGAGGGCTTTGGGGGCGGACGGCGAAAGTCCTTGCCGATGGAGGCTGCTGCGGACGGCTGGTTCATCGCGCACCTGCGCGCACGCCCGCGCAAGCACGGCCTCGAGGAGCTCCTGCTCGACCGGCGGCTGCGCGGGTCGGACGTGCACGCGCTCGCCGACCACCTCGACGAGCTCGAGGGAGAGCTCGCAGACCTGAAGGCGCGACTGGCCGGGGCAGAGCACGAGCGGCCG
>DATEXK010000118.1:0-2309 GCA_035257065.1 Gaiellaceae bacterium
CCGTGGCTGCCGCGCCCGAGACAACCGCGCCGCCGAGCGTCGAGCAGCCGGCGCCGACTCCGCAGGTTCAGCAACCGTCCGGCAACGGCAAGGCGTTCGTCTCGCCGGTCGTCGCCCGTATCGCCTCCGAGCACGGCGTCGATCCCGACGAGGTCGAGGGCACCGGCCACGGCGGCCGCGTGACGAAACAGGACATCCTCGCCTTCATCGACAATCCCCCGGCTGCGCCGGCGGAGACGGTGGCTCCGCCACCGGAAAGCGGAGGGACGCAGGCCGCGGCGCCGAAGGCGCCCTCTCCGCCGTCCGCGCCGCAGGCGCCCAGTCCCCAGCCCGCGGCTGGAGAGCAGATCGAGGCCGTTACCGCCATGCGGCGCGGTATCGCCGACCACATGCGCCGGTCGCTCGACACATCGGCGCATGTCACGAGCGCGATCGAGGTCGACATGTCGCGCGTCGTCGCCGCACGCGAGCAGCTGAAGAAGGAGTACCAGGCGGCGTACGGCGTCAATCCGACGTACCTCTCGTTCATCGCGCGCGCGACGGTGCAGACGCTGAAGGACTACCCGTACGTGAACGGCGAGCTTCGCGGCGACTCGATCATCACGCGCAGCTACGTCAACCTCGGCATCGCCGTCGAGCTGAAGGACGGCAAGGGCCTGATCGTGCCGGTGCTGAAGAACGTCGAGACGATGAACCTGCTCGGCATCGCGAAGGGCATCGCCGAGATCGCGGCCAAGGCGCGCGACAAGAAGCTGCTGCCCGACGACGTGCAGGGCGGCACGTTCACGATCACGAACCCCGGCGGCTACGGCACGTTCCACGGCACGCCGGTGATCAGCCAGCCGCAGTCGGGCATCCTGGGCACCTACGCGCTCGTCAAGCGGCCCTGGGTGATCCAGGACGAGCTCGGCCAGGACGTGATCGCGATCCGGCCGGTGATGAACATCACGCTCACGTACGACCACCGCCTCGTCGACGGCGCCTACGCGGGCCGCTTCCTTCGCGACCTGCGCGCCCGGTTGGAATCGTGGGAGGGCGACGGCGGGTAGCTGATCAGGTCCGCCTGGAGCTCGAGCGCCGCGCCGATCCGGCGAAGGCGGAGCCGATGCGGGCCTACATGAAGTCTGCGATGCCGTGTCTCGGCGTCCTGGCCGCCGGCGTCCGCGAGGTCTGTCGCGCTGTGCATGCGGACTCGCTCGACGACATCCGTGACGTGTGGGACGGAGCACGCTTCCGCGAGGAGCGCTACGTCGCGATCGGGCTCTCGAAGGACTTCATCGCGGTCGAGTCGCTGCCGCTCTTCGAGCACATGATCGTCACGGGGGCCTGGTGGGACCTCGTCGACACGGTCGCGATCCACCGCGTCGGGCCGCTCCTGCCCGGCATCCGAAGCACGATCTCCAAGTGGAGCCGCAGCGATCACCTGTGGAAGCGACGAACCTCGATCATCTGCCAGATCGCGCGCAAGCAGGAGACGGACGTCGCGCTGCTGCACGAGTGCATCGAAGCGAACCTCGCCGACCGCGACTTCTTCATCCGCAAGGCGATCGGCTGGGCGCTGCGCTCGCGGTCGATACTCGCTCCCGACGAGGTGTGCGCGTTCGCCGACACGCACGAGCTCAGCCCCCTCAGCCGCCGCGAGGCGCTGCGGCGGATAGCCTGACCGCAATGACTCGCGGCGGTTACCTCATGCAGCTCGGGCAGGTCCCGTACCAGGAGGCCTGGGATCTTCAACGCTCCCTGGCGGGCGCCGTCTCGCAGGGCGCGATCCCCGACACGGTGATCTTCCTCGAGCACCCGCCGGTCGTGACGCTCGGCCGCCGCACCGAGGACACGGAGCTGCACATCCCGGACGGCGCGGACGTCGAGATCGTCGAGACGAACCGCGGCGGCAAGTCCACGTTTCACGGACCGGGGCAGCTCGTCTGCTATCCGATCCTCGACCTGAAGCGGCACGGGCGCGACGTGAAGGAGTACGTGCGCATGCTCGAGCAGGCGTTGATCCGCACCGTCGCGCCGTTCGGCCTGGAGGCCGAGTGCATCGACGGGCTCACCGGCGTCTGGCTGACGCCGCCGCCGCGCAAGCTCGCGTCGATCGGCGTGCACGTCTCTCGCTGGGTGACGACGCACGGCTATGCGCTGAACGTCGACCTCGATCCGGCGCCGTTCACCGACTGGATCACAGCCTGCGGGCTCGACGACGCGACGTTCACGACGGTCGCCCGCGAGGCCGGACGTCCCGTGACGGTCGACGAGGTCCGCCCGCACGCCGTCGCCGCGCTCGAGGAGGTGTTCGGGCTCGAGCTCGA
>DATEXK010000119.1:0-7963 GCA_035257065.1 Gaiellaceae bacterium
GTTTCCCCCGTGAAGCAAGCGGAGCGAAGCGTCAAAGAAGGGGGCCCACGGGGGAAACATGGTTTCCCCCGTGAAGCGAGCGGAGCGATGCGCTTGCCTCGTTTGGGGGACGCCGCATCCAGCGAGACCACTCAAAGTGCGACCGGTGCCTGCGGCCGGCGTACTCAATCGGAGGCTCGTCCTCGCCCTTGCGGCGCTCGCGTATGCGTGCGTCTTCTCGGCGTTCGTACTCTTCGAGGAGCCGGGGCTCGGGATCGGGCACTTCTTCTACGTGCCGATCTGCCTCGTCGCACTCGTCAGCGATGAGGTTCGCGGCGCGGCGGCCGGCCTCCTCGCCTCGGCGCTCTACGTCGTCGCGGTGGTCGTCACTCCGCAGATACCGAGCGCCAACGTCCTCACGACGTCGAGCCTCATCCGAGCGGTGACGTTCACGAGCATGGGCGCACTACTCGGCTGGTACGCGAGCCGGAACCGCAAGCTCCTCGGCGAAGTCGGCGCCCGTGCGTTCCAGGACTTTCTCACCGGCATCGGCAACGCGCGCTTCTTCGACGGCCGGCTTGCCGAGCGCTGCGCCGCCGGCAAGCCGTTCACGCTCGTGCTCGCCGACCTCGACGACTTCGGCGAGATCAACAACGTCCACGGCCACGACGCGGGCAACACCGCGCTCTGCCGCGTGGCGAGCGCGCTGGGCGAGATCGCCTGGCCGACCGACGACATCGCACGGATCGGCGGCGACGAGTTCGCGTTCGTCACGCATCTCCAGCCGGAGCAGGCGCGCGAGGTCTGTGCGCGCCTCGCCCGGACGCTGGCCGCGGAGAACCTGCACCTGAGCTTCGGCACCACCTGCTTCCCCGACGACGGGACGTCGTCCGTCGAGCTCTTCCGCAAGGCCGACGACCGCCTCTTCGCAGCGAAGCTCCTGAACCGCAACCGCCGCACTGTCGCGGCGTACTCCAACTAGGCACCCAGCAGCGCGGCCGGCACGACCGCTATCCCATCGGGACGGCGGTAGGCGTAAGAACCTGTCGTGATCACGGCCATGTCAAGCACGTCGTCTCCGAGTCGTGCTTCCAGCCACTTCAGATGACGGAGATCATCGTCGTCGACCGTTGCGGTTAGCTTCACCTCGAGCGCGACGACACGCCCGTCGTCGCGCTCGACGATCAGATCGATCTCGTGCTCGCCGCTTGCGGTCCGCAGGTGGCCGACGCGGGCCTCCGCCGCTTGCGCGTACACGCGCACGTCAATCGTCACGAGCGACTCGAAGAGAGCTCCGAGTAGCGTCCCGTCACGCGGCATCGCAGGCGCGACCGGCGCCTCCTCGGTCTGGAGCAACGCCCCGAGCCCTACGCCCAGAAGCCGAGCGGCCAGAGCGGGATCGGCGAGCTGGTGCTTCGGCGGAGACGAGAGCCGGCGGAGGTGGTTCCGTGTCGGAGCCCACGCCGGCACCGGGTCGACGACCCACAGGCGCTCGAGCACATCCCGGTACGGCCCAACCGTCGTCTTCGACGGCTTCTCGCCTTGCCCGCCCGTGGATGCGTCACGGATCGTCTCGTATGACGCTGTCGTCGACGACGCAGCCGCATACGCGGCAAGCCACCGGCGCAACGCCGTCGGATTGCGCACCGTGATGCCGAGCTGCGGGAACTCGCGCTCGACGATGCGTTCGATGTATCCGTCGAGTTGCGCACGCAGCGCGCGCCCGGCAAGGCCGCGTAGACCGGGGAATCCTGACGCGAGGATCTCATTCGCGTAGTCGGAGAGCTTGACCGACGTCTCTCCGACGATCGCCGGACGGCGACCCTGGAGCAGCGCGGCAAGACTGACACGTGGCGTCTCGACCCCTCGCTCTGCGAGCGTCAACGGGCGCATCCGGATCGACACGATTCGGCCGGCGCCGGAGTGTGTGCTCGCGTCGGGCGCGGGTGCCGCTGACCCTGTCAGCAGGAACGAACCCGCTGGAGTCCCCGGCTTGTCGACCTCACGGCGAACGATGTCCCACGACGCCGGAAGCCGCTGCCACTCGTCGATCAGAACGGGCCGTCCGCCTTCGAGCACGCGCGTCCGGTCCGCCTCGATCAGGCTCCGCTGGTCGTCTTCGTCGAGACGGTAGACCGTCCGGGCGCGTTGGAGCGCAGTCGCCGTCTTTCCCACCGCCTTCGCGCCTTCGATTGAGACGGCGGCGAGGCTTCCGAAGAGCGCGTCGATCTCATCGTCGACGACGCGGCGTCTGTAGGCATCGAGGTTGCGCCCGGAGGAGCTCACCGTCATAACTGTACCATTATGACGGTGGATAGTGAACCGTTTTGACGGCTTCTACGATACCAAAGTGACGGCTCAGGCAGGCCCGCCATGACGCCGCGCGCGCACCCGCTCAGGCAGGGCGAAACCTACGCCGACGCGCCCAGGTCCAGCTTCGCCTGCTCCTCCATCTGCGCGAGCCTCGTGTAGTAGTCGGGGAACTCGTTCAGATGCGCGCGGGCGATCTTGCCCGTCGTGACGGGATCGTCGCCGGTCACATTCGTGTCGAGGTCGTGAAGGCCGTGCTCGAGCTCGACGTCCATTCCCCGCCGGAACTGGTCGACGTCGAACGGCGACGAGTTCCAGTCGATCCCGATCTGCTCGCCGATCGCCCGCGCCTCGTCGGCGGAAAAGCTCTTTCGTGCGGACATGCAGTCTCTCCTTCTAGGTGAAGATGATCTCACCGCCGGCGGCGAGATTGAAGAACTCACCGACCGAGATGATGTCGCGTACCTGCGGGACGAAGTCGTCCAGCGTGAGCCCGAACATCTCGACGCTGGCGCGGCACGCGTAAAGGCCGGCGCCGGAGTCGGCGATCAACTCGACGAACTCGGGAATCGGCGGGATGTCGAGCTTCTCGATCTGCCGCTGCATCATCTTGGTGGCGAGCGCGGAGAAGCCGGGGAGCGCGCCGAGCAGGGTCGGCATGTGCATGCCGGGATTGCCGACGGTGGCGACCTTGATCTTCGCGTGACGGTCCTTGCGGATCACGTCGAGACCGAAGAACGTGAAGAAGAGGTCGGCGTCGATGCCCTCCATGCGGGCGCCGTTCGCCATGATCAGGGCGGGATAGATCCCCTCGAGCGAACCCTTCGAGACCACGATCGACACCTTTTCGATCGTCTCCCGCTCGATCGGCGCCGCGCTGGGGTGTTCGAGCAGCTCGGTCATCATGTGCTCCTTTGTCTAGATGCAGCCGCGCGGCTTCGGGATGCCGCCGATCTTGGCTGCGAGCTTGGCCGGGCCTTTCGGGAAGAGCTCGTAGAGCTCCTTGACCGAAACGCCGGACTCCTTCCCGAGCGCGCGGATCGACGGCGCGCTGCCGGTCTTCAGAAAGCGGTCGCGCATGTACGTGACGACGAGCCAGTGGCGGGGCGTCAGCAGCTCGATGCCGTGCTCACGCGCGATCTCGGCGGCGATCCGCTCGTTCCACTGGTCAGCCTGCGTGAGGAAGCCCTCCGCGTCGACCTCGACCGGGGTATCTGCGATCAGCGCTGTCGTCATTTCGTACTCCTTGTCAGGTCGTATGGGCGAAGTTCTTGCCGGCCGTCGGCATCGCCGGGCCGAGCCCGGGGATCTCGCGGCCCGGAAGCAGGGCATGCCAGTAGACCGGCTGGAACATCAGCTTGCCGAGGTGGTTGACCCGCGACTCGTGCAACAGCGTCAGTGGGCCGGCGGCCGTCGGGAAACGGCCCGGGAGCGGCTCGGTGTCGTAGTTGAAGTCGATCAGCAGCGCTTTGTGGAAACCGGTCTCGATGAAACAGTTGGCGTGGCCGTCGTAGCCGGCGTCGAGCTCGGTTCCCGCGAGATAGCGGGCGACGTTCTCCGTCAGCACCGTGGCCTCGAAATGCGTGACGGAGCCTGCCTTCGAAGTGGGCAGATCGGTCGCGTCGCCGAGGGCGAAGACGTTCGGCTTCGCCGGCGTCTGCAGCGTGTGCTTGTCGGTGGGCACGAAGCCCAGCGCATCGCCCAGCCCGGGCGAGCGATCGACGTACGCGGCGCCGCCGTGCAGCGGAACGGTGACGAGCAGGTCGAAGTCGAGCTTCTGCCCGTCGTAGGACGTGAGCCTGCCGCCGACACCGTCGACCTCGCCGGCGTTGAATTCCGTGACGAGCTCGATCTCCTTCTCCGTGAGGAGTCCGGCGAGCCGCTGCGAGGCGACCGGCTTCGTGAAGGCGCCGTCGAGCGGCGTGGAGTAGACGAGCTCGACCCGGTCGCGGATCCCGCGCTCGCGGAAGTACCAGTCGGCGAGGAAGGCAAACTCGAGTGGCGCGACGGGGCACTTGATCGGCATGTCGACGAGGTTCACGACGACGCGGCCGCCGTCGAAACGCTCCAGTGCCGCGCGTAGAGCCTCCGCGCTCTCCGGCGTGTAGAACGTGAACACGCGCTCGTTCCAGCCCGGACCGCTCAGGCCCTCTGTCTCGTCGGGCTGCAGTTGCGCGCCGGTCGCGACGACGAGCACGTCGTACGGGAGCACCGTTCGGTCGTCGAGCAGCACTTCGTCTCGCTCGATCCAGACCTCTTCGACCTCGTTCTCGTGGAAGTCGATGCCGTTGCGCAACTGGCGCCTGCGCGGCCGCACGATCTCCTCGACGTGCGCCAATCCGAACGGCACGAAGAGGAGCCCCGGCTGGTAGACGTGCCTGTCGTCGCGGTCGACGACGTGGATCTCAGCCTCGTCCGCATCGAAGTGGCGTCGCAGCCGGTTCGCGACCATCGTTCCGCCCGTTCCACCGCCGAGGACGACGATGCGTCTCTTGCTCACGACGCACCTGCGAAATGCGCGGCTGGATCCCGGTCAGGCCGATCTGCGGCCCGGAGCTCGATCCGCTCGACGAACTCGCTGCCGCTCTCGACGGCCCGCCGCACCGGGCACGTGGCGGCGACCTTCTCCAGCCGTGCGAGCTGCTCTGCGCTCAGGTTGCCGGTCAACCGAATGTCGACCTCGAACCGTCGCGGTGTCGAGCGCGGGTCGTAGACGACGTCCACGTCGACCCCGTCGAGCTCCCACTCCTTCGTCCGCGCATACATCACGAGCGTCGTCGAGACACACGCGGCGAGCGCCGCCGGCAGGAGCTCGTGCGGAGCCGCCGCGCTTCCGTCACCGCCGACGCTCTCGGGCTCGTCCGTGATCAGACGGTGCCGACCGTCGATCAGGACCTCCTGGCGGAGGGTGCCCGGAACGGAATGGGCGGAGGCTGTGAGGCTCATTGCAATCTCGATCGATCACAATCTCGCGCGAGCGGCACGACCTGCCATCCGGGCGGCCGCTGACGGTGCTGCGGAGAAGTACCAAGCCCCGCCGGACGCCCTTCGACGTCCGCGCGGGGTCAGGCGGCCACCTGCAGCGCCTCGGCTGCCCCGACCCCCTCGCGGACACGCCGCGGGGGGATGAGAGCAGCCGCCAACGCGCCGAGCGCGACGAGCCCGGCTCCGACGTAGACCGCGGTCGTCATGCCGTGGACGAACGACTCCGCGCTCTGGTAGCCGCCGACGCGCGAGAAGATGGTGGCGAGCACCGCGACGCCGAACACGCCGCCGACCTCGCGAATCGCGTTGTTCGCGCCCGAGGCCTTGCCTTCCTGGTCGGGCCGGACAGAGCTGAGCACGACGTTCGCAACCGGAGCAAAGAAGAGCGCCATGCCGACGCCCGAGATGACGAACGCACCGATGATGTGCGTGTACGGCATGGTCGGCGTGCTGATCGCGGCGATCCACGCGAGCCCCGCCGCCTGCAGGGCGAGGCCGGCGGCCATCAGGCGCTGACCGCCGATCCGGTCGGAGAGCGCACCGGCGATGGGCGCGACGAAGATCGGCATCGCCGTCCACGGGAGGATCCGCAACCCGGACTGCAGCGGCGTGTAGCCCTGCACCGTCTGGAAGAACTGCGCGAGGAAGAAGATCGATCCGAACATCCCGAAGAACATGAAGAGCGACGCGACGTTCGAGAGCGCGAACGTGCGGTTGCGGAAGAACGCAAGCGGAAGCATCGGCGACGTCGCGCGCGACTCCCACCAGATGAACGCACCGACGAGGACGACACCGGCGACGATCGGCGCGACGATGCCGAGGCTCGTCCAGCCGTGCGCGTTGCCGCGTACGAGACCCCACACGATCCCGAGCAAGCCGGAGCTGACGAGCGTGAGCCCACGAAGGTCGAGCGCGGAGTCGGAGCCGTACGTCTCGTCGAGCCGCGCGTACGCAAGCGGTGCGAGCACGAGCCCGATCGGGACGTTGAGCCAGAAGATCCAGTTCCACGAGAAGCCACTGACGACGGCGCCGCCGACGAGCGGGCCGATCGCGATCGCAAGCCCACCGATGCCGCCCCAGATGCCGAGCGCGAGACCGCGCCTGGCGGCCGGAACGCCCGCCGAGAGGATCGTGAGCGTGAGCGGCGCGACGATGGCGCCGCCGACGCCCTGCACGGCCCGCGCGATGTCGAGCTGGTTCGCCGTCGTTGCGAGCGCGGCGCCCGCGGAGGCGGCGGTGAAGAGCAGGATCCCGAACACAAAGAGGCGGCGACGGCCGAAGCGGTCGCCGAGTGCGGCACCGGTGAGGAGGAGCACGGCGAACGTCAAGGTGTACGCGTTGACCGTCCACTCGAGCTGCGAGATCGTCGCGTGCAGGTCGTGCCGGATCACCGGCAGCGCCGTCGAGACGACGAGATTGTCAAGGGAGACCATGAACAGCGCCGCCGAGGTGATCACCAGCGTCCAGATCATCGAGCGCTTCTGCTTGTGAGTCATCACTTCCTCCGTTGTGAAAAAAGGGGGTCTACAGATCCTTGCCGCAGCCGTCCAGAAGCTCGGTCATCCACGGCTCGGGGTTGTCGTTGACCTGCATCGACGAGAGGACGTTCAACAGCATCCCCGTCGCAAAGAAGTGCCAGATCTCGGGCCAGTCGGCGCCGGAGACGCGGCGGACGTAGGCCACGAGGTCGCCGAAGCCCTCGCGGACGACGCGGCGGATGTCGGGATCCTCGGACGCCGCATACGCCTGCAGCTGCCCGCGCAGCCAGACGCGGTTCGTCTCCAGCTGCTCCATGTACGCGTGGCCCATGGCGTGCATGGCCTCTTCGCCGCGCAGCCCCTCCGCCGCCCGCTGGAAGAGCTCGAGCGTGTCGCGGTAGCAGCGGCCGACCGACGCGATGTAGAGGTCCTTCTTCGTCCCGAAGAGGCGGAAGAGGTACGGCTGCGAGATGCCGGCCCGCTTGGCGATGTCCTCGGTCGAGGTGCCCTCGAAGCCCCGGTCGGCGAACTCGATCAGCGCGGCGTCGAGGACGTCGTCGCGGCGCTCGGCGGCTGAGTGGCGGATCGAGGTCATGGCGCGATAGTAAGTGATGACTCACAACCTGTCAAGCAGTCCAGTGACGAAGACCTGCTCCCTGCGGTAGGCGCGTGGGATGACACGGCCAAAGAGCGGAGCAATCACAGGACTGTCGTCGGCACCATTCATGGGGCGCCCGAAGTCGCCCTGCGAGAGATGCACCGTTGCATGGTTGATGAAATAGTGGCTTAATCATCAACTAGCGCTATCGTGTGTGCATGGCCGCCCGCGCTCCAGACCAGGCATTGGCGCATGCCGTCGAGCTCCGGCGCGTCCGCCAGACGGTCGTCGACCCGGATGGGCGGCGGAGGCTTGGCTCTGTGATCCGCGAGCTGCGGGCTAGCGTCGGGGTCGGTGTCCCGAAACGCCGTGCCGCGACATTGCTCGGCGTCAGTGTCCAGGCGCTTGAACGCTGGGTGCGCAGCGGCGCGCTTCCGGTCATGCGCAAGCCCGGCTCCTCCCGCGAGCTGATCGACGCGGAAGCTCTGCTCGTCGTCGCCGAGGAGGTCGGGCGTCTACGCGAGCTGGGTGTCGAGCGGGGCGCGCTCGCGGAGGCGCTGCGGACACTCCGGGCCGAAGGCCACCTCCCGCGCAAGCTCCGGCCGAATCAGTC
>DATEXK010000120.1:0-2525 GCA_035257065.1 Gaiellaceae bacterium
CAGGCGGAGGCGGCGTGGCGACGGCGTGGCCGTTGCCCCCGTTCGGCTCGAAGCGCTCGAGCAGCCGTGCGAGGCCGGGCTGCATCGCGACGAGCTCGTCGAGCTCGCTGCTCTCGAAGACCGCGCGCCACTCGTCGGAGACGGAGGCGGGATTGTCGAGGTACTGCTCGAGGACGAGAGCCGCGTAGCCCGCGTTCAGTCCGTCGACCTCGGGTCGAGAAGCCATCTCCACCTTTGTAGCAGCGCGAAGCGCTCTACCAGAGCGGGCGGCTCGTGACGACGGCGATCGTCAGGCCGAAGAAGAAACAGGCTGCGGCGATCATCACCGCGGCGAACGCGAGCCGTTTGTACCGGCCGCCGATGCCCGCGGCGATCAGGGAGATGAGGATCGCGGGAAGAACGAGCCTCAGCGGGTGCCACGCGAGCGAGATGACGCTGACGAAGATCGCCATCGCCGAAAGAAAGCCGGCGACGGTCTCCGAGGGCCGGGTTGCATCGTTCTCGTAGCCGACGTCGGTCACCGGCCGTTCGCCTCCGCACGCGCGAGGGCCGCCCGGGGCGAGCGCGCATAGGTCCGCGAGGGCCCGCCGTGCGGACGCGGCCGGAAGCGGCGCGGGCGCGACCTGGGGGCCCGACCGGAGCCGGAGTCGTCCGACCCGAGCCCGACCGTGACCGCCGCACCCTCCTCGGGGGCCGGCTCGGCCCGGATCGCATACACCACGACCATGCCGAGATAGACGATCGGAATCTTGAGAATCACCATCAGGAACACGAGCTCCCATACGGAGTGGCGGGACAAGTGCGCGATTCTACCCGGCCCCCCGGCGGCGCGCACGTGAACCGTGGAACCCGCTCTCACCGTATTCATTCAGCCGAATCCGGTTACGAGCTGGGCTCTCCGGGGATGGAGAACATATGAGCTACGACCAGTTGAGGGTGTTGATGGAGCACGGCGAGGAGCTGGGCTGCGTCAACATGTCCGCATTCACGACGCTTCTCCACGAGCTGGAACTGGACGACGACGAGGTCGCGGCCCTCTACGAGACGCTCGAGGAGAAGGGCATCGAGGTCACCGACGACTGCGGGCTCCCTGACATCGAGGAGACGACCTACGACAACCCGCAGGTCGCTGCGATGACGAGCGACTCACTCCAGCTGTTCCTCAACGAGGCCGGCCGCTACCCGCTGCTCACGGCAGCGGAAGAGGTGGAGCTTGCGAAGCTCGTCGAGACGGGAGACAAGGCGGCGAAGGACCGGATGGTGAACTCGAACCTCCGTCTGGTCGTGTCGATCGCGAAGAAGTACCAGGGGCACGGCCTGTCGCTGCTCGACCTGATCCAGGAAGGGATCATCGGCCTCATTCGTGCCGTCGAGAAGTTCGACTGGCGCCGCGGCTTCAAGTTCTCGACCTATGCAACGTGGTGGATTCGCCAGGCGGTGCAACGCGGTGTCGCGAACAAGTCGCGCACGATCAGGATTCCGGTGCACATCGTCGAGCGCGAGCAGAAGATCGCGCGGGCGGAGCGCGACCTCCTGACGCAGAACGAGCGGCCTCCGAACGACGAGGAGATCGCGAAGAAGACAGGGCTTCCGGTGAAGCACGTGCGCGAGGCGCGTACCGCTGCGCGCACGGTAGCGAGCCTCGACAAGACGATCGGCGTCGACAGCGACACGTCGTTCGGCGACATGGTCGCGCAAGACGGAGCGAACATCGAGGAGGCCGTCGTCGTCGCGCTGGGGGAGGACGCACTCCACCGGGCGATCGAGACGCTGCCCGAGCGGGAGAAGTTCGTGATCGTCGCCCGCTACGGGCTGGGCCAAGCCGAGCCGCGGTCGCTCGAACAGATCGGCCGCGAGATGGGGATCACGCGCGAGCGCGTCCGTCAGATCGAACGCCAGGCGCTCAACCGGCTCGCCCAGGAGCGCGAGATCTCGGCGTTCTCACCTGCTGCGTAGGCGCTAGGAGTGCGCGCCGTCGCCGGCGGCGAGCGACGTGCCGTTGTTCAGCTTGCTCTTCAGCGCGGACCGGTTCGGCACGATCCCGAGATGGAGCCGGAGATTCGAGAGCAGCGGCTGGAGGAACATCGTCACCGGCCGCGGCCGCGGAGTGCCCGCCACCCTGGCTCCGCCGAAGCTCTTGCCCACGAGCGCGCCGAGCGACGTCTGAAGCTTCGTCAGTAGCACCTGCTCCTTCGCGCTCGAGAGCTTGCCGGCCGCAACCGCAACGTCGAGTTGCGCCTGCGCTGCGGTGACGACGGCGTCGACGAGACCGTCGGCCGTCTTGCCCTGCGCGTCGGCGACCTGCGCGAGCGACTGCCCGCTTCTCAGATCCTGCGCAAGCGTCTGCTTGTCGATCTGGAGGTACGCGACCGCCGCGTCGAAGACCGAGGCGGCAGCCTCAGAGCCCTGTGCTTGGCTGCCGGGCGCCTGAATGCCCAGGGCCTGATGCACCGAGCCTGCTGACGCGGCTGCACCGGCGCCGCAGAGGGCGAGCGCGGCGGCCGAGCCGGCGGCGACGAGCTTCA
>DATEXK010000121.1:0-3169 GCA_035257065.1 Gaiellaceae bacterium
GTGGCTGGTGGATCGTCGTGCGCGTGTTCCCACCCGGCATGAAGCGCGCCCGTTCCTCGTGCAGCCGGCGCGACTCCGGGTTCGCCCCGACGTACCGGGCCTCGGCCTCGGCCAGCCGCGCCTCGAGATCCGTCACCGTGAGCACGGCCTGATCCTACGCCTGCCCCCCAGCACTCCCGAACCGCGTGCACACGTTCGATTCTTGTCGGGGGCATCTAGTCGGCTGCCCCCGCCACAACGGCTAGAACGCGACGCCTGTCCGTCGTATGCTCCGCGCAAGCACCCGATCGGATGCTTGAAGTTCTCTTTGGAAGGACCTCTGACGATGGACATGCTCAGAAAGCTTCCGCGCGATGCGCAGATCGTGCTCGGTGGCTGCGCGCTCTACATCATCTTTTCGTTCTTCGATTGGCAGCAGGTGTCGTTCCTCAGCGTCCACGCCGGCATCAACGAATGGCATGGCGTCGGAATCATCGCCGCGCTCCTCGGTATCGCTCTGCTGGTCTGGGAGGGAGCCAGACTCCTCGGCGCGCGGATCGAATTCGGGCCGGTCACCCCGGGACTCGGCTCAATCGGATTGGCGCTTCTGTTGTTGCTTTTCACCGTCATCACATTCCTCTCCCACAACGCCGCGCGGCACTGGCCCGCTTGGGTCGGACTGCTTCTTTCGATCGCGATCGCGGGGGCCGCGCTTCGCCGCGCCCGCACCGAAGGCGTGCAGGTCCCGGACCTGAACGCGATCCGGAGCGAAATGAGCGGACGCGTCAAGACGGACACCGGTGAAAAGACGACCCCCGCCGCACAGCCTCAAGGCGACGCCGGAGCCGAGCCAACTCAGCCGAGCGGCCCTCCGAGCTCCGCGCCGCAAACGGATACCTAAGGGACTGTTCCGCCGGGATCAACTTCGGGTCGGCGCCCTCGGGGCGCCGGCCCTCGCCGGGCCTCCAGGTCTGCGCCGGCGGTAACGCGCTCAGAGCCGGAAGGGCGGCGCCGGCAGACCGGGCGCACCCAGCACGGCGTGCGCGTCGTCCACTGAGCGAAGCCACTCGTACGTGACACCCTTCGCGTGGTTGCGGTCGATGCCCGCGGCTGCCAGACGGTCGAGGCCGCGCGCGTGCATCTCTCCCGGCGAGAACGTCGCATCGACCACGACGACGCACTCGAAGCCCTGGTCACGCAAGCCGATCGCCGACTGAGCGACGCACACGTCGGTCTCGCACCCGACGACGACTATGGTCCCTCGCTCGGTGCCGCGCACTGCGCCGAGGATCTCAGGCGTTCCCGCGAGCCCGAACGTCGGCTTGCGCAGCACGGGGGTTCCGGCAGGGAGGCGCTCCGTCACGCGAAGGTCGGTCGAGCCGTTCCGCTCCGGCTCCTCCTCGGTCACGACAACCGGGATTTCGAGCCGTGCCGCCAGCGCGACGAGCCAGACCGCGCGATCCAACGCCGCGCTCGCGGCAGCGGCGTCCTGCTCCGAAAACCACTCTCGCGCGAGAAATCCGGGCTGCACGTCCACGACCACGAGCACCGAGTCAGATTGCTCGAGCAAATCCATACGACAATCATCCCGCTTCTCCGGACGGCTCACCAAGCCGCACACGGTCGAACAGCCGGAGTCGGCATCCCCCGATCAGGGGACAGCCGCTCACCGTTTCCGCGAATTTCACCTAGGAAATGGCCGATTTCGGCCGAAAAGTGTCATAGCGCTCAAACGAAGGCCGCTGCGGCCGCCCTCGTCCTGCGCGCGTTCGACACGACGCGGGAACCCATGGATCACTGCGACCCAACAGCACGACGCTTTCGAGCCTCCCACGGGGCGACGCGCGTGCGCGTCGGCGCGCTCTTCCTGTGCGCAGCGACAGTCGTCGCGTGCGCCGTATTGCTGCCGTCGCGGACGGCCCCGACGCCTCCCACCTTCGTCGATCGCGCGCTCGGCTCGTCCAGCCCCGACGCGTCGCTCGAGCAGCGGCTTGCGAGCGGCGCCACACTCGCGGTCGACCGCCGGGGAATCGACGCGCACGCCGGCTCGGCGACGATCGCGCTCGCGTCGCGCGGCACGGGCCGCGGCAACTGGCAGCTCTACAGCAGCGGCGTCACGCGCACGACGAGCTTCGGGCGCGAGTCGATCCTGTTCGGGATCAACCGAGCGGAGCAGTTCCTGACCGTCGCTCACCGCCAGGGGACGCGCACGTGGAGCTGGCAGCTCGACGCGACCCGCGGCCACCCGCGTCTCACCCCTGACGGTGGCGTGAGCTTCTCGCACGCCGGACGTCTCGACGGGTTCCACATCCTCCCGGTAGCGATCCTCGATGCGCACGGCCGCGATGTCACACCCGCGGGACTTCGCTGGTCGCTCGACCGGGAAGGCTCGAGCTGGATCCTCGGCGTGCGACTCGACGACAAGACGCTGCCGCTTCCGTACCTGATCGACCCCATCGCGCTCATCGCAGCGTGCGGCCTCGCCGTCGGCCCCGGCGGCACGACGAGCTGCACCGCCGCCACGTCGACCGGATCGTCGAGCCTCGCCATCACGAAGCCGTCGGCGACGGTCGTCGGTGACGTGCTGGTCGCCCAGCTGACCGTTCGCTCGACCGGGGCGATCACGCCGCCGACCGGGTGGAGTCAGATCGGCACGACGGCGCAAGACGGAGCCGGCCCGCTCGAGCAGGCAATCTTCTGGCACCTCGTCGACGGCACCGAGACGACGCCGATCACGTTCTCGTGGGCAGGCGGAAACGCCGACGCATCCGGCGGGCTCGTTACGTACAAAGGCGTCGACCCGTTCATCGGCTTCGACCAGGCCGGGAGCGCTCTCACCTCGATGACGAGCGCGGGGACCGCCGCGATCGGCAACGCGGCCGGCCTCGCCGTCACGACGGCGGCGGCGAACGAGATGCTTCAGGCCGCGTACGGTGTCGCGAACGGCGTGACCGTTACGCAGACCGCCGCCCAGGGCCTCGTCCGCGAATGGACCGTCTCCTCCACGGGTGGGACGAGAGTGACAGCAGGCTTCGCCGACGGCGTCCAGGTCGCGGCCGGCGCCTCGGGGAACAAGACCGCGACCTGGGTCACGAGCTCGCTCTGGGCCGCGCACCTCTTCGCCCTCAAGAACGAGGCGGCCGACGGCTCGGGAACGGTCGCCGCGTCCTTCCTGACGGCGTCGGCCTCG
>DATEXK010000122.1:0-4166 GCA_035257065.1 Gaiellaceae bacterium
CGCCGCGACCGCCGCGAGGCGCAGCAGTGCGGCGCGATCAAGCGCCGTGGTCATGTCGGCGTTCTGCGGATGAGCCACAGCGTCGCGAGTACGACAGCCACGGCGAGGGCGACGAACAGTCCGGCCTCGATCAGCTGGAACGTCCAGAACCGGGATGCCGGCTGGTACGAGATGACGCGCTTCCAGCCGAGGGTGACGAGATACGTGTGTGGGTCGACCGCAGCCTGCTGGGCATGCAGCACCGCGAGGTCTTCGCGGCCGGCGGTGATCTGGCGCCCACCGGCGTCGACGAGCGTGTCACTCAGGACCCAGTCGCCGGTCTGCCGGGCGGAGCCGGTCCCGACGACGATGCGATGGAGCGGTTCCATGAAATGGGGCCGCAGAAACTTGAGGACGGCGAGGCGGGACGCAGCGAAGACGACGATCGTCGCCGTCGTCGCCGCCACGGTGCGCCGGAAGAGCAGCCCTGCGAGCACGCCGACGGCAAGCGCGAACAGGGCGTAGGCCGGAACGACGAGGCCTTCGATGTCGAAGCCGCTCGGCGCCATCCGCCCCTCGAGGGTGTCGAACGGGCTCCGCCACCACGTCACGACGGCGCTCGCTGCGGCGGCGCCCGCGAGCGTCACGACCGCGAGCAGCGCGGTCTTCGAGAGGAGCCAGCGGC
Organism: Gaiellaceae bacterium; assembly: GCA_035257065.1. Taxonomy (GTDB): domain Bacteria; phylum Actinomycetota; class Thermoleophilia; order Gaiellales; family Gaiellaceae; genus Palsa-739. The sequence goes on from DATEXK010000122.1 coordinate 665, forward strand.
GGCGCGTGACGCCCTGCGTCCACGCGAAGCGGTGGGTGCCGTGCTCGATCTCACGCGCGAGAAGCGGCGCGCCGACGAACAGGCCGGCGAGCGCGGGGAGCACCGCGAGCCCGCGGAGTGCCGCCACCCAGCTGTCGAATTGACTCTCGAAGTGCCGGACGATGATGTCGCAGCCCGACCGGGCCGTCGGCGGGAGGCACTCAGAGAGGGCGTCGCGGTGGTACGCCGCGCGGATCGGCAGGTGCGTGCCGAACGCAGCCGCGGCGAGCGCGACGAGGAGCCCGAGCATCGCGAAGAGCTGCGACCGGTGCTGCCGCCACGTTATCCATGCCATCGCAGCGGGAGCCTCTCCGGCGGCGACGGCGTGGGCAGCCGCTCGGGCGCCATGTACGCGAGCAGCAGCTCTTCGAGGCCGACCTGGTCGACGGTCCACGACGGGTCGGCGATCGGTCCGTCACTCAGCACGAGCAGCGTCAGCTGGCGGCCGCTGTGGCGCTCCCGCACGACTCGCTGGACGCCGTGGATCGAGCCGAGCGGCCGGCGCGGGCCCATCAGGATCCGGTGCGACTCGAGCAGCGTCTCGACGTTGCCCTCGAGCCGGACGCCGCCGCCGGTCAGGAGAACGATGTGATCGCAGACGCGCTCGATGCCCGCGATCACGTGCGACGCGATCACGACTGTCGCCGAGGTCTCAGCCACGCCGTCCATCAACAGCTGGAGGAACTCGCGTCCGGCGAGCGGGTCGAGACGGGCGAACGGCTCATCGAGCAGCACGAGTTGCGGCTGCTTGCCGAAGGCGAGCGCGAGCGCGAGCCGCGCGCGGTCGCCGGCGGAGAGCGAGCCGACCTTCGTCTGCGACGCGACGCGAGTGAGGAGGTCGCCGACGATCTCGTCGTCCCAGCGGGAGTTCGTCCTGCGCGCAAACTCGATCGTCTCGCCGACGGTGAACGAGCGGTACAGCGGAGCACCCTGTGCGACGTAGCCGACCTCGGCAAGCACCGAGGGCTCGCGCAGCGGGTCGCGCCCGAGGACCGAGATCGAGCCCTCCGTTGGTGCAAGCAGGCCGGCCGCGAGCGCGAGGAGCGTCGACTTGCCCGCCGCGTTCGGCCCCGCCAGGCCGACGATCGCGCCCTGCGGAATCGTGAGCGTGCAGTCGCGCAGGCCCCACTCGCGACGGAAGCGCTTCCCGAGGTCGCGCGCGTCGAGGGGCGCCGGGCTCATGCCACCTGTCGGGCCAGCGTCTCTCGAAGGGTCGCGGAGATCAACGCCCGGATGCTCTCCTCGTCGAGCCCGGCGCTCTCGGCCGTCTGCAGCCAGCGCTCGAGCGCTGCGCGCAGCTCCTCGTGATGCCGCAGCGACGCCGGGGCGAGCGTGCTCGCAACGAACGTGCCGCGTCCCTGGTACGCAACGACGAGGCCCTCGTGCTCGAGATCGCGGTACGCCTTCGCCACGGTGTTCGGGTTGATCGCGAGATCCGCGACGACCTCACGCACGGTCGGCAGCTGGTCGCCGACATCGATCGTCCCGAGTCGGAGCGCCTCCTTGACTTGCTGCACGATCTGGAGATACGTCGCGACACCGGACCGGGGGTCGAGGTGGAACTCGATCACTGGTGGATCCTATCTCGTTCGATTTGCGTTACCAAGCGCCTCGCCGCACGTCGGAGCGGCGCGGCGCTGTAGGCTCGCACCATGAAGACGAGCCTCGGCATCTGGGCGCTCGGGCCGATGGTGACGCGGTTCGTACCGGGCGGCTACCAGCCGGAGCACGCGGGCGACTCGACCGCGGTGAAGGTCGCGCGGGCGGTCGAGGGTCTCGGCGACCTGATGGACGACTACGAGTTCCATTACCCGAACGAGCTCTCGCACGACAATCTCGACGAGGTGCGCCAGGCGCTCGACGGGCACGGGATCTACACGGTCTGCTCAGGGCTGCACCTCGACCCGCGGTTCGGCAAGGGCGGGTTGACCTCGCTCGACGACAAGGTGCGCGCGGAGGCGCTGCGCCTGAACCGCGAAGCGGCCGAGCTCGCGGTCGAGGTCGGGGCGGAGATGATCATCTGGCCGGGCGGCGAGGGCTACAACTATCCGTTTCAGGTTCCGTACCGGGACGTGTGGTCGCGGCTGATCGACGGGATCGGCGACGCCGCCGAGGTACTCGCCGCCGGCGGCCGACAGCTGTTCCTCGAGCACAAGAACTCGGAGCCCGCGATGAAGGTGCTGATGCGCAACGTCGGGATGGCGCTGCACGTCATCCACACGCTGCGCGCCCGCGGGATCACGAACGTGAAGATCAACATGGACTGGCAGCACCTGATCATGAACGGCGAGAACCTCGCCGAGTACGCCGCGCTGCTTGCGGCGGAGGGGCTGCTCGGCCATCAGCACGCAAACTCGGGCTGGGGCACCTTCGACGACGACAACATGGTCGGCGCAACCGCGTTCATGGAGACGCTCGAGCTCGCGATCGAGCTGCGCCGCGCCGGCTACGGCGACAACGGTGAGCGGCTCGGCTTCGACCTGTACCCGTACACCGAGGACCAGGTCGGCGCCGTCAAGCGCTCGGTGCTGCAGTGGAACTTCATCGAGAGCGTCGCCGCGAAGATCGACGGCCCCGCGTTGCGCGAAGCGCAGCAGGCCAAGGACGCAGTCCGGGCCTACGAGCTCGTCTACGCCGCGCTCGGCGCCTGACGCGCGATGGGCCCAGGGCCTGAGGCCGCGGAGGTGCTGATCGGGCTCGACGTCGGCACGACCGGCGTCAAGGCCGTTGCGATCTCACCGGAGGGTCGCATGCTCGGTTCGGTCACCGAGGAGTACACACTCTCGACGCCGCAACCGGGCTGGGCCGAGCAGGACCCGGAAGACTGGTGGCGCGCCGCGCAAAAGTGCCTCGAGCGACTCCCCGAAGGCCACGTCGGTTTTTCAGGGCAGATGCACGGCCTCGTCGTGCTCGACGCCGAGGAGCGCGTGCTGCGGCCCGCGATCCTCTGGAACGACCAGCGGACCGCCGCCGAGTGCGCCGAGATCGAGGCCCGGGTCGGGCTCGAGCGGCTGATCGAGCTGACCGGCAACCGCGCGCTCACCGGATTCACCGCGCCGAAGCTCCTCTGGCTGCGCCGTCACGAGCCCGATGTGTACGCGCGCATCCGGCACGTGCTGCTGCCGAAGGACTACGTCCGGCTCCGGCTGACCGGCGTGCACGCGATCGACGCGGCCGACGCTTCGGGAACCCTGCTCTTCGACGTCGCCGGGCGCCGCTGGTCGACCGAGGTCTGCGAAGCGCTCGACATCCCGCTCGAGTGGCTTCCCACTGCGTACGAGTCGACCGAGATTGCGGGCGCAGGCGACCAGGCGGCTGCAGCGCTCGGCGTCGGGATCGCGAGCCCGGGCCCGGTGTCGGTCGTGCTCGGCACGTCCGGCGTCGTCTTCGCCGCGCTGCCCTCCTACCTGCCGGACGCGCAGGCGCGCGTGCACGTCTTCTGCCACGCCGTGCCCGACACCTG
>DATEXK010000123.1:0-3308 GCA_035257065.1 Gaiellaceae bacterium
TGGTGAATGCGTTGTGCAGGTTCGTGGAGGATGCCGGCGTCGGTTAAAGATGCGTTGCCGCCGCGGCGCCAGCAGGTTTTCCGCACCCTTTCCGCGGAGCCCCTCCAGCCCCCGTGCCAACTCGGCTTGCCCCAGCTTCGCGCTAGGGGGCTTTTCTATTGCGTCCCGGCAGAAGGGAGCGGTGCGCCGGTCGGCTGCCAGTCGAGCCGCCAGCCCGTGACGAGCGTGAAGCGATCCTTCGGGTGGACGTTCACGGACGCGGTCAGGAGCCGGCCGTCGGCGTCGGTGTACGACCGAGCGACGCGCAGGGCCGGCGACTCGGGCTCGGCGTCGAGGAGGCGCGCCAGGTCGGGGGGAAGCGAGATCGCCTCGGCGGCCTGTTGCACGTCGACGATGTGCGCGTCGTAGTGCTGCTCGAGCAGGCGGTACACCGAGACGCCGGCTTCGTGCAGGTGGTCGCGGATGCCCTCGAACGCCGGCGGCACATACGCCGTCATGTGTGCGATCGGGCGGGCTCCGCCGATCGGGTAGCGGCGCGTCTCGAAGCTGAGCCACGTCTGTCCGGGCTTGCTGCGGAGGAACGCGGCCAGTTCGCCGTCGACCTCGACCAGCCGCTCGGCGATCGTGTCGAGCCGAGTCTGGCGCGTGTACTCGAACAGATCCTCGAGCGCGTTGATCGACGCGACGTAGCGCGTGTCGGCGCTGCTCGCCATGACCCGCGTGCCGATTCCCTGCTTGCGTGAGATCAGGCCCCGCTCGACGAGACGCCTCGTTGCCTCGCGCACGGTGTGGCGGGAGACCGCGAACCGGTCCGCCAACTCGTGCTCCGACGGGAGTAGGCTCCCGAGCGGGTAGCGGCCGGTCTCGATGTCGCGGATCAGCGCGTCCGCCACCTGCGCGTAGCGATGGCCTGCGCTCGTGTAATGTACGGACATCCGGATGTATAGGATACGCATTCTGTGAGTTCCGGCGCGGCCCTCGAGGGGATCGTCGTCGTGGAGCTGGGCCAGAGCGTCGCCGCTCCCTTTGCCGGCCAGCTGCTCGCCGACCTCGGCGCGCTCGTCGTCAAGGTCGAGAAGCCGGCCGGGGACGACGCACGCAGCTGGGGGCCGCCGTTCGTCGACGGCGCCGCTGCGACGTTCCAGGCGCTCAACCGGGGCAAGCGCTCGGTCGTCTGCGACCTGCGCGACCCGCGGCAACTGGAGTCGCTCGTGACTTTCATCGTCGACCGCGCCGACGTCGTGCTGCAGAACATGCGCCCCGGCCAGGTGGACGAGCTCGGCCTCGGGGCCGACACGCTGCGAGAGCGAAAGCCCTCGCTCGTCTACTGCAACATCGGTGCCTTCGGGCGGCACGGGCCCCTCGCCGGTCGCGCCGGCTACGACCCGCTGATGCAGGCCTTCGGGGGAATCATGAGCGTCACCGGGGAGCCCGGCCGGCCGCCCGTGCGCGTCGGGCCCTCGATCGTGGACATCGGGACGGGCCTTTGGGCCGTGATCGGCGTCCTGCTCGCGCTCTACCGGCGCAAGGACTCCGGCGCCGGCGGGGTCGTCGACGTCTCGCTGCTCGAGACGGCCGCCGCCTGGATGGCGCCGTTCGCGATGCAGTACCTCGCCTCCGGCGCGGTTCCGGCGAGGCAGGGCACCGGCCAGACGGGGATCGTGCCCTACCGCGCCTACGCCACCGCCGACGGCGAGCTGGTGGTCGCGGCCGGGAACAACCAGCTGTACGGCAAGTTCTGCGCCGTCCTCGGCCGTCCTGAGTGGGCGGCCGACGACCGCTTCGCTACCAACCCGGACCGCGTCTCGAACGCGGCGCAGCTCGACGAGCTGCTCGAGCCCGCGCTGGCGACGCGCACGAACGCCGAATGGACGCGGGACCTGGACGATGCCGGGGTTCCGTGCGCGCCGGTGCAGGACGTCGGGCAGATGCTGGCGCACGAGCAGATCGCCGCGCTCGGCCTGCTCCGCTCGCTCCCCGGCCTCTCGCAGCCCGTGATCGGGCCCGCCCTCTCGATCGACGACAACCGGCCGCTTGCTCGGTCCGCTCCGCCTGCACTCGGCGAGGCGACGATCGAGGGGCTCTTCGCCGCCTAAAGGAGTTGTCTTGGAGACCTTCGACTATTCGACACTGACGATCGACCGCGACGGGGAGCACGTGCTCGTCGTGAAGCTCGACCGCCCCGAGGTGCTGAACGCGATCAACACCCAGATGGGGCGCGAGCTCCTCGACCTGTGGACGCGCCTCACCGCCGAGCCGAGCTCCGCGCGCTGCGTCGTGCTGACCGGCGCGGGGGATCGGTCATTCTGCGTCGGCGGCGACCTCAAGGAGCGCGACGGGATGAGCGACGAGGCCTGGCGCGCGCAGCACGAGATCTTCGAGCGCGGTTTCGCCGCGCTGCTCAACTGCCCGCTGCCGGTGATCGCCGCGGTCAACGGGCACGCGTTCGGCGGCGGTCTCGAGACGGCCCTCGCGTGCGACTTCGTCTACGCCGCGCGCGGCGCGCGCCTGGGGCTGACGGAAGTGCGGCTCGGGATCATGCCGGGCGGCGGCGGTACGCAGACCCTGGCACGAGCCGCCGGCGAGCGGCGCGCAAAGGAGCTCATCCTGACCGCGCAGCAGTTCAGCGCCGAGGACGCATTCGAGTGGGGGATCGTCAACCGCCTCTGCGAGCCGGGAGCGGCGCTGGCCGACGCGCTCGAGACGGCACGGGCGATCGCCGCGAACGCACCGCTGTCCGCGCGCCAGGCGAAGAAGTCGATCCACTACGGCCTGCAGATGGACCTCGACTCCGCCTACCGGTTCGAGATCGAGGCGTACAACCGCCTCGTCGATACCGAGGACCGCCGCGAAGGCGTCCGCGCCTTCAACGAGAAGCGCGCGCCGGAGTTCCGGGGGCGTTGATGGACTGCGCCGTCAGGGTGTGCGAGGTCGGTCTGCGCGACGGGCTCCAGCTCGTGAAGGAGTTCTTCCCGACGGCGGACAAGATCGCGTGGCTCGAGCTCGAGGCGGCGGCCGGCATGCCCGAGATCGAGGTCACCTCGCTCGTGCCGGCGAAGGTGATGCCGCAGTTCGCCGACGCGGAGGACGTGATCGCGGCCGCGCTCGCGCTCCCGAACCTCGACGTCACCGTCCTCGTGCCGAACCTGAGAGGCGCCGAGCGCGGGATCGCGCTGGGCGCAAACACGCTCGATTTCGTGATGTCGGTCAGCCGGTCGCACAGCCGCGCGAACGTGCGGCGCGAGCCGGAGGAGTCGCTCGCCGACTTCGAGCGGATCGTCGCCCTCTGCCGCGAGCTGCCGGCCGAG
>DATEXK010000124.1:0-8803 GCA_035257065.1 Gaiellaceae bacterium
CGTCGCCGTCGATCCGTCCGACCTTTCCGTTGTCGTACGTGACAAGCTTCATCGGTTCTGGAGCCACCTCAGGACGTCGCCGGCGTTCGCATCCGGCGGGAAGACGGGATAGAAGACCTTCACGATCCGCGCATCTTCGGCGACGAGCGTGCAGCGTTTGTAAAGAGTAAGACCGGAAATCTCGAACGTCGGCAGACCAAGCGCGGTGCCGAGCCGCAAGTCCGGGTCGGAGACGACGGGAAACGGCATGTGGTTCCGTTCGGCGAACTCCCGCTGGTCGTCGAGGCTCTGCACGGAGAGGCCGGCAACCCGGACGCCGAGCTTCGCGAGCTCGCCGTGGAGATCCCGGAATGCGCACGACTGCGGCGTGCAGCCACGTGCGCCGGGCGTCTCGTCCCAGCCGGGAAGCATCGGCTGCTCGGGCCTGCCGGAACGCGGATAGACGTAGATCACGTCGAGGTCACGCAGGTTCACCTCCCCCTCCGACGACTCGAGCACGAGGTCGGGCAACTCGAGGCCGATCAGGTGATCGGCTGCGCCGTCGTCCGTCGGGACGGGAAGCCCCTCCGGCAACGTGTAGACGTCGTGGCTCACGCGACGCCGCAGATGCGCTGAGCGACGAGCGCATACGTCTGCGCCGTCCGGACGAGCCCGTCGATCTCGAGGTTCTCGCCGAGCTCGACGTCCATCAGGCCCGTCGACGTGCCGTAGTTGAGCGTGGGGATGCCGTACCGCGACAGCGCCGACGCGTCGCTGAACCAGCGTGTGACGTCGCGCTCCGGGCGCGAGCCGAAGACCTGCTCGTGCGCCGCGTCGACGGCCTGGACGAGCTCATGGCCCTCGTCGATCTCGGCGCCGGGCGCGGTGACGTAGACCTCGCCCTCGACGCCGTAGTCGGGGAAGCGCTCCGCCAGCGAGCGCACGAGGTCGAGCACCTCGCGCCGCGCGACGGCCATGGGCTTCGTCGGCGGCACGCGGACGTCGAGGAAGAGATCGCAGTGGTGCGGTGTCCGGGAGACGCGCCAGCCGAAGCCGCCCTCGAGCGCGCCGACGTTGACGATGGCCTTCGCGCCGCGATACGCGTTCGACGGATCGTTCTCCCAGGCCGGGATCCACTCCAGCACGGCCGAGAGCACCTCGTGCATGCGGAGGATCGAGTTCTGATCCCGCTTGCCCTCGCTGAAGGCCGTGTGGATGAAGTTGCCGTGCACGCGAATGCGCAGCCAGAGTGCGCCGTAATGACCGAGCACGACCTTGCCCTCGGTCGGCTCGCCGAGGAGGCACATGTCGGCAACACCGCCGTGCGTGACGAGATAGCGCGTGCCGGCCGCGTAGCCGCGGTACTGCGCTCCCGTCGCATCGCCGTACTGCGTCTTCTCGATCTCACCGCAGACCGCCGCGATCAAGACGTCGCCGCGCAGGCGCACGCCGGCGTCCTGCAGCGCGCGCACCGCCTCGACGTAGCAGGCGAGCGCGCCCTTCATGTTCGAGATGCCAAGGCCGTAGAGGCGGCCGTCACGTTCGAATGCGTGCGGCTGGAAGCCCGGCACGCCGCGCAGCCAGGGCTCGCGCCCGGAGTACGACGTGTCCATGTGGCCGTTGAACATCAGCGTCGGGCCTCCGCCGGCTCCCCGCCACGTGCCGAGCGCATTCGCGCGGCCGTCCTCGACCTGCTGCCACTGCACACCGAGGCCCATCGGCTCGTACAGCGAGACCATCAGCTCCGCCATGCTCTGCTCGTCGCCCGTGAAGCTGTGGACGCCGATCATCGCGCTCGCCGTGTCGACGAGCCGCTCGCGGTCGATCTGCACCGTCATTGCGCGCCTCCCATGCCCGGTAGCCCATCGGCGGGAGCCGGCGCCGCGGCGACCGGCAGCCCTGCGTCGCGCCACGCCTCGAAGCCGCCGGCGAGATCCCCGGCGCGCTCGAAGCCGAGCTCGACGAGCGCCGCCGCCGCGAAGCTCGACGAGTAGCCGTGCGCACACACGAGCACGAGTGAAAGCGTGCGGTCCGCAACGTTCGGGTTGGACCAGCCGGAATCCGGGTCGCAACGCCACTCCAGCACGGAGCGCGGCACATGGATCGACCCGGGGATGATTCCGTCACGGGCCCGTTCGTCATTCGAACGGAGGTCGACGAGCACGACGTCCGCCTGCTCTGCTTCTTGAGGCGAGTAGCGGCTGATCCGCGAACGCGCCTCTGCGAGCAGGTCGTCGATCCGGCGCTGCGTCACAGTGTTCATTGCCGCCACGCTCAATCTCTGAAGTGCGGCAGGACCTGCTCGCCGAAGAGCCGGATCTGCTCGTGCCGGTCGTCGCCCCAGAGCTCGAGCATCACGTGCGTGCACCCCGCGTCGCGATACTCCTCGATCGCGGCGATGCAGTCGGCCGGAGTTCCTGCGATCGGCTTGCACTTGTCGAGCAACGCATCGGTGACCATCGCCTTCGCCGCGAGCCGCCCGCCCTGCTCCATCGCCTCGGCGACGGGCCTGATCTCGTCCTGTTCGATCCCTGCGAGGTCGAGCAGCGTGTCGGCCGACCCCTGGATGTTCTGCACCTTGTTGGCGAGGTACATGCCCGCGATCTCGCGCGCGCCGTCGCGGCCCTTGTCGCGATCGGTCGCATGGATCGACGAGACGACGGTGCAGCCGATGTCGATGTCGGCGTTCACCTGCTCGCACGTGTAGCGCACGAACGCAGGAGTCGTGATCGACGGCGTGAGGCAGCCGTCAGCGATCTCGCCCGCGAGCGCCTGCATCTTCGGCGCCGTCGCGGCGACGTAGACAGGCGGGACGTCGCGCGGCGTGTGCGCCTCCGCCTGCAACCCCGGCACCGACGCGTTCCACGTCGACCCGGTGTACTCGAACGGCTCGCCGCCGAGCACGCCGCGAACGATCTCGACCGCATCGCGCATCGGCCCGAGCGTCTTGTTCGTCTGCATGCCCGCGTTGTTCAGGAAGATCTTCGACGTGCCGAAGCCGAGAATGAAACGCCCCGGACCGGCCACCTCCTGCACGACGCGCGCATCCATCGCCACCTGCACGGGATGTCGCGTGAACGGCGAGATGATTCCCCAGCCGACGGTGAGCCGCGTCGTCTCGCGGGCGATCAGAGCAGAGACGACCGTGGACGAGCGCGCCTCCATCCCATGCTTACGCCACCACGGATACGCCTCCGCGAGCCAGATCGTGTCCATGCCCGCGTCGTCCATCGCACGCGCCGACGCGAGCATCTCGTCGAGCGGCTCCATCGTGAGCTGCATCACGCCGATCCGGAACGGCACCGCCATGCGCGCGTCAGGCCTTTTCGCCGGCGGCGAGCGCGTCCTGCACCTGCGTCTCGAGCGAGCCGAGGACGTGCTGCACCTGCTGGTTGACGATCGGCTGGAGGACCCGCTGGCCCATCGAGCCGACCGGACCGGCGATCTTCACGTCGGCCGACCACATCATCTTCGTGCCCGCTCCCTCGTCGCTGAGCTCGAACTTCGTGACCATGTTCATCATCGCGCCGACGCCCTGACCCTTGATCTGCATGGCCGCGTACTCGAGCTCGCGTTCCTCGGTCTTGTCCATGTCGATCTTCATCTTCAGGCCGCCCAAGCCCAGTGGGATCTTGACGTTCGCCGTCCACCGCGTCTCATCATGGACATCGAAGCTCTCGACGCCCGGCATCGTCGCGGCCATCGAGGCCGGGTTGCTCAGCACCTGCCACACCGTCGCCCGCGGGGCGTCGAAGATGCGCTCGCCCTGGAGGATCATGCGTCCACCACGCTGACGCGGCCGCCCGCGGTGTCCGGGCTCGAGAGCATCTCCCAGACGCGCCGGTACGGGTTCGAGCTGTCCCAGACGATCGCGTCGCCGTTGCCGCGCAGCGCGTCCTGAATCGCGGCGCACACGGCGTGGATCGCGGCGCCACCGCCCTCGCCCATCCCCTTCGTGCCGAGCGGTGTGAACGGCGACGGGCTCTCGACGAAGCCGGTCTTGAGCGGCGGCATGTCGAGCGCGTGCGGGACGTGGTAGTCGTAGAAGTTCGGTGTCAAGAGGTTCCCTTCTTCGTCGTATTCGAAGACCTCGTGCATCACGCCGCCGAGCCCGTGAGCCGTTGCGCCCATCACCTGGCCCTCGACGATCTGCGGGTTGATGCGCTTACCGCAGTCGTCCACGGCCGCGTAGTCGACGATCTCGTAGTAGCCCGTCTCCGGGTCGATCTCGATCACGGCCGCGTGCACCTGCGCGGCATACGTGAGCGTGAGGTTGCCGAACTTCCGCTCGATGTCGGGCACCTGGAACGGCGGCCGGTAGACGTAGCGGCAGTTGAGCGTGACGTCGAGATCCTCGGGCAGCCCGGCGTTGTTCGCGTTGATGATCGCGCCACACGCCATGAACGGCAGCGCAGCCTCCGGGTTGTCCTTGATGCGCACCGTGCCTTCCGCGAGCTCGAGCGCCTCGACCGGCACACCGCCGAGGATCACCGACCCGAGCCGCTTGATCTCCTCGGCGAGCATGTCGGTCGCGCCCTTGACGGCGGAGAGCCCGGTCACCGCGAACTGGCTCGCATACGTCCCGGAGAAGCCGGCGTGCGAGTTCCAGTAGCTGTCGTGCCCCGAGCGCACGTGCACGTCGTCGACGGTGCAGCCGAGGATGTCGGCGACGACCTGGGCGGCAGTCGTCTCGTGGCCCTGGCCCTGCGGCGTCGTGCCGAGCGTGACGACGATCTCGCCGAAGATGTCGAGCTTGACGGTCGCGACCTCGTTGTTGCCCGAGAACTGCAGCTCGGGATTGATCATCCGCGACTGGCCGAAGTTGTTCGTGCCCGAGTCGAGCGTCGAGCCGATGCCGACGCCGAGCAGCTTGCCGCGCGCCGCGGCATCGAGGCGTTTCTCCTCCAGGTCCGACCAGCCGATCAGGTCGGTAGCGACGTCGAGCATCTGCGCGTAGTCACCCGAGTCGTAGACGCAGCCGTTCGGCGTCTCGTACGGCATGTCCTCGGTGCGGATGTAGTTGCGCTTGCGCACCTCGATCGGGTCGAGCCCAAGCTCGTGCGCCACGATGTCGATGACCCGCTCGGTGAACCAGAGATGCTGCATGCGCGAGTAGCCGCGGTTCGGCGATACGGGCGCCTTGTTGGTCGCGACCTGCGTGAACTCAAGGCGAATGTGACGCCAGCGGTACATGCCCGGGGTGACCTGTGCCCAGATGACGCCGCCGAGCGGCTCGTAGCGGAGCCAGGCGCCCGCGTCGTCGAGCGCCTTCGTCCGGAAGCCGAGCAGTGTGCCGTCGCTCTTGACCGCGACCTCGGTGTCGTGGAACCAGCGCTCGTTGCCGTGCGACATCGACATGTGGAAGTCGGTGCGCCACTCCGTCCACTGCACCGGACGATTGAGCTTCCGTGCGAGTAGGCAGCACACGACGAGCTGGGGATGTGTCGTGATCTTGTTGCCGAAGCCGCCGCCGATGTCCTGCGTGACGAAGCGGAGCTTGTCGATGCCCGTGCGCATCGCCGGGCCCATCATGATCGCGGCGAAACCGGGGAACTGGTTGTTCGTGTGGATCGTCCACTGACCGACGCCGCGGTTGAACTCGACGAGCGCGCCGTCGGTCTCGAGCGGCGTCGAATTGAAGCGGTGGAAGTGCAGCTCGTCGATCTTCACGACCTTGTCGGCCTCCGCGAATGCCGCGTCGAGATCGCCCCACTCGTACACGCCGCTCCACATGAGGTTGCCCCCGGCGTCTTCGTGCAGGACGGGCTTCGCGTCGTCGAGCGCGTGACGTGCGTCGGTGACGGCTTCGAGCGGCTCGTACTCGACTTCGACGAGCTCCGATGCGTCGCGCGCCAGCTCGCGCGTCTCGGCGACCACGGCGACGATGGCCTCGCCGACGTAGCGCACCTTGCCGACGGCGAGCGCGTAATCCTTGATGTTCCCGCCCGGCACCGACGAGATCTGGAAGAACGGATCGGTGAGCGACGCGACTTCTTCGCCCGTGAGCGTCCCGAAGACGCCCTTCATCGACTCCGCCTTCGAGACGTCGATCGACGTGATGTGGGCGTGCGCGTACGGCGAGCGGACGAAGTGGATGTAGCCCATTCCGTGGCGCTTGATGTCGTCGACGAAGACGCCCTGGCCCTGGACGAGCCGCTTGTCTTCCTTGCGCGGCACGTTCTGGCCCTTGTACGGCGTCTGGGGCGCCTGGATCTCGACCTTCTCCGGGGCGATCGTCGTGGTACTCACCGCTGCATCCGTTCCGCGGCGGTCGCGACGGCCTCGACGATGTTCCAGTACCCGGTGCAACGGCAGATGTTGCCTTGCAGGCCCTTCTTGATCTCCGCCTCGGTGGGACGCGCATTCGTGCGCAGCAGCGCGGTCGCGCTCATCAGCATTCCCGGCGTGCAGTAGCCGCACTGGAGCGCGTGGCGGTCGCTGAACGCCTGCTGGAGCGCGGCGAGCTCGTCGCCGTCGGCCAGGCCCTCGACGGTCTCGATCGACGACCCATCTGCCTGGACCGCGAGCAGCATGCAGCTCTTCACGAGCGTGCCGTCGACGATCACGGAGCAGGCGCCGCAGTTGCCGGTGTCGCAGCCGATGTGGCTGCCGGTGAGGTCGACGTCGTCGCGGATGAAGTGGATCAGCAGCTTGCGCGCCTCCACCTCCCGCTCGTAGACCGTGCCGTTGACCGTCACTGTGATCACGCGCGAGGACGACAAGGCTGCTGCGTTCTCGGACACTTAACTCCTCTCTGCCGCCTGCCGCGCGGCGCGCACGGCGAGGACTTCCGAAAGATGCAGCCGGTATTCAGCGGATGCATGCACGTCTGCCGGCGGGTCGAGCCCGGCGCCGCGAACGGCCTCGCGAACTGCGCCCTCGTCGGCGGAGGTGGGCTCCACCAGCACGGGCGTTGCGTCGACGCAGCCGAGCGCGATGCGCAGCGAGCCGTTGAGACTCGCCGCGGCGCTCGCGATGCACGTGCCGTCCACGCCGAGCGTGACGGCCGCGAAGGCGTCGCGCTTGCCGGCCGGGAGCGTGATCTTCGTCAACAGCTCGCCCGGGCTGACCGCGGTGAGGTAGACACCGAGGAAGAACTCGTCCGCCGAGACGACGCGCTCGCCGCCCTGGCCTGCAATCGTCATCGTCGCGCCGATCGACACCATCAGCGGCGGCAGGTGGTTCGTCGGGTCGTTGGAGCAGAGGTTGCCGCCGATCGTGCCGCGGTTCCGCACCTGCACGTCGGCGATCTGGGCGCAGACCTCGGCGAGGATCGGCCGCGCCTTCGCCTCGGCGGAGTCGACGAGCTCGGTGTACGTCGTCATCGGCCCGATCGAAAGCGTGCCGTCGGCCGCGAGCTCGATCCCGCGCAGCTCGTCGAGGGCGGCGAGATCGACGAGCGCGTCCGGAGAGGCGGCGCGCGCCTTCATGACGTTGATCAGCGTCTGGCCGCCGGCGAGCGCCCGGGCGCCGTCGTTCGACGCGAGGATCTGGAGCGCCTCGGCGACCGACGACGGCTTCGCGTACTCGACTTCTCTCAGCAGCACGGGATCGATCCTATGCAGGCCGCGAAAGCAGTTGCAAGTGGGATTTTATTTTTTACCCGCGAGCGGTTCCGCATGAATGCGCGTTTTGGCGTCCCGCAGCGACCCGCCGGAGCGGCCCGCGCGGGTCGCCAGCATCTCGGCGAGCATCGAGAGGGCGGTTTCCGCGGAGGAGGCGGCGCCGATGTCGAGGCCGCTCGGCCCGGCGATCCGGGCGAGAGCCGCCTCGGGCACGCCTGCCTCGAGGAGCCGCTCGCGCCGGCGCTCCTGGTTGCGGCGCGAGCCGAGCGCGCCGATGTAGAACGCCTCGCTCTCGAGCGCCGCCTTCAGCGCCGGCAGATCGAACTTGTCGTCGTGCGTGAGGACGACGACGGCGGTGCCGGCGTCGGGCCGAACCTGGGCGAACGCCTCCTCGGGCCAGGCCACGAGCACCTCGTCGGCGCTCGGCAGCCGTTCGCCGGTGGCGAACCGGGCGCGCGCGTCGGCGACGACGGAGGTCCACCCGACGAGCTTCACCGCGCGGCAGAGCGCCTCGGCCGTGTCGACGGCGCCGTAGACGAACAGGCGAGGCGCGGGCGCGAAGACATCGGCGAACACGGTGAGCCCCTCGTGCTCGAGGACGTGGCTACGGCCGCGGCGGAGGGCGGCGGGTGCGAGCGCCGCGAGCTCGGCGGGGCCGTCGCCCACCGTCGTCCCGTCGCCTCGGACCAACAGCTTTGCGCCGGGACTTTCGCCCGAGACGATCGTGAAGACCACGGCGCGGCCGCCCGCGTCGAGCACGCGGTGCAGCTCCTCGAAGATCGTCACTCGAGGGGCTCGACGAAGACGTCGATCTCGCCGCCGCACGACAGCCCGACGCCCAGCGCCATGTCGTCCGTGATGCCGTACGTGATCAGACGGGGCGCGCCTCCGGCGAGCACCTCCTGTGCCGCGAGATAGACGTCGCTCTCGACGCAGCCTGCAGACACGGAGCCGGCGAGCTCACCGCTCTCCGAGACGGCGAGCTTCGATCCGACGGGGCGCGGCGCGGTGCGCCGTGTGGCGACGACGGTCGCGATCGCGACCCGCTCGCCTTTCGCGCGCCAGCGGTCGATCTCCGGCAGCAGCTCCTTCACACGGCAACTGTAGCCCCGGGGCCGCGACCGGTACAGGCGGGGCGGTCGTCCTCGATTCGGTGTCGTCCAGCCGCGGTTCAGGGCGTGGCCCCAATCAGACACATCCGGTAGACAGACCTGGGACCATGCCTTTCTTCCCGGGTCTGCCTACCGGGGCCGGTACAG
>DATEXK010000125.1:0-12894 GCA_035257065.1 Gaiellaceae bacterium
GGGCCGCCGTCATATGCGTGGGCGCGCGTCACCTCGGACGGTCGTGTGTCCGTGATCACTGCGATGCAGGACATCGGCACAGGCACCCGCACGGCGATGGCGCAGATCGCCGCCGAGGAGCTCGGCGTTCCGCTCGACCGCGTGGAGGTCGTACTCGGCGATTCGGCGCGCGGCCCGTACGCCACGCTCTCCGCCGGCTCGTCGACGACACCGTCGGTGGGCCCGGCAGTGCGTGCCGCCGCGGCAGACGTGAAACGGCAGCTGATCGAGATCGCCGCCCAGAGGCACGACCTCGAGGAGCGTGTGCTCGACATCAAGGACGGCAAGGTGGTCTCCGCCGACGGAAACCTCTCGCAGCCGCTCGAGGAGCTCGTCGGCCTGCTCGAGAACGCTCAGATCCTCGGCAAAGGCGCGCGCGGACCGAATCCCGCCGGCATGAGCGTGCTCACGTTCGGCGTGCAGGTCGTGGAGGTCGCGGTGGACGTCGAGACGGGCGAAGTGCGCGTCGAGCGCGTCGCCGCCGCACACGACGTCGGGCGCATCATCAACCCGCTCGGCGCCCGCAGCCAGGTGGAGGGCGGGATCATCCAGGGGATCGGCCACACGCTCTCCGAGCAGCGGCTGCTGGACCTCGAGACCGGCCGTACGCTGACGACGAGCCTCGATGCATATCGGATGCCCACGATCGCCGACGTGCCGGAGATCGTCTGCGAGTTCGTCGACGAGCCGGACGCGCACCTGACGAGCCTCGGCTCGAAGGGCGTCGGCGAGCCGCCGATCATCCCGATCGCCGCTGCGATCGCCAACGCGATCCGCGATGCGACCGGCGCGGACGTGCACGAGCTGCCGATCACACGCGAGGAGATGCTGCGCGCGCTGCGCGACGCGGAGGAGAAGGCCAAGCAGCGCCAGAAGGAGTCGGTTGGAGCTCGTTAGGGCGACCTCGCTCGACGACGTCGGCGGCGGCATCCCCATCCATGGAGGCACCGAAGTGGTGCCGCTGCTGTACGACGGCATCCTCCAGGCGGAGAAGCTCGTCGACATCCGCGACGTCGTCCCGCGCGGAGTACAGGGCGACCGCATCGGCGCGGGCACGACCCTCGCCGAGCTCGAGGCCGACGCGACGATCCCGGACGCACTGCGCGAAGCGTGCCGGCTCGCCGCCTCGCCGCAGCTCCGCAACATGAGCTCGGTCGGCGGCAACCTGCTGCAGTCGACGCGCTGCTGGTACTGGCGCTTGAAGTATCCCTGCCACCTGCATGGGGGCGATCGCTGTCATGCGCGTGAAGGCGAGCACCGCGAGCACGCGATCTTCGCGAACGACTACTGCGCGTCGGCGCATCCCTCCGACATCGCGGCGGCGCTGCTCGCGCTCGGCGCACGGCTCCACACGACGCAACGGGAGCTGGCGCTCGCCGAGCTGTACCGGCTCCCGACCGAGCAGCAGCGGGATGTCGTCACGCTTGCGCCCGGCGAGCTGATCCTCGAGCTCGAGCTGCCCGCGGTCGACGCGAGCGTCTACCTGAAGGCGATGGACCGGAAGCGCTGGGCGTTCCCGCAGGTCGGCGTCGCCGCGGCCCGAGTGGGCGGCGAGACGCGTATCGCCCTCGCCGGCGTGGCCCCGATCCCGTGGCTGCTCGACGGCGCCGACGGGCTTGACGCGGCGACGCCGCTGCCCCGGACGGCCTGGAAGGTCGACGTGGCCCGGGCGCTCACGCGACGGGCTGTCGCGGCCCTCTCGGCGGAGTAAGATCCCGGATCCTGATGCGGCTCAGACTCTTCGTGCTGCTCTGCCTGACCGGAGTCGCCTGCGCCGGCGCTGTCGCGGTCGCCGCCGGCGCGCACCCGAAGCGGATCGTCGCGGCTCCGAAGATCCGAATCCCGCCGCTGCCCGCGCGAAACGAGACGGTCGTCGGGCGCTGCCCGATTCCGCAGCGGTTCCGCACGGCGTTCATGCGCGCCGCACACGAGACCGGCTTCCAGCTCTCGATGCTCGTCGCGGTCGCCCAGGTCGAATCGCGGTTCCAGCCGAACGCGCGCTCGAGCGCCGACGCACGCGGCCTGTTCCAGCTCATGCCCGCGACCGCGGCCTCGCTGAAGCTCGACGCCGACAAGCCCTCGACGAACGTGCTCGCAGGCGCGCGCTATCTGAGGATCCTCCTCGACCGGTACACGCGCACCGACCTCGCGCTCGCCGCCTACAACGCCGGGCCGACCGCCGTCGACGCCGCCGGCGGAGCGCCGTGGTCGGAGACGCAGACCTACGTCGCGAACGTCCAGCAGCGCTGGACCGCCCTCGCCGGTTGCTCGTAGCGCCTCGCTCGCTTCACGGGGGAAACCATGTTTCCCCCGTGGGCCCCCTTCTTCCTCTTCTCACGGCCGGGCGCGTCATTGCTGCGCCGAGCAAGCTCGGCTCCGCGACGAAAGGCGTGGGTCGCTTAGGGTCCGGGCATGGTGGAGGTGTGATCCACGCGGTCGTGTTGGCGGCTGGGGCGTCGTCGCGGTACGGCACCGCGCCGCCGAAGCAGGTCGAGTTGCTGCCGAGCGTGCTCGGAGCACTGCACGAGAGCCGGAGCATCGACGGGATTGTCGTCGTGCTTGGCGCACACGACGTCGAGACCGACGAGCGCACCGTGCGCTGCCCGGACTGGGAGCTCGGGCCCGGGGCATCCCTGCGTTGCGGGCTCGGGGCACTGCCGGCGGACGTGGAGGCGGCGGTCGTCGTGCTTGCCGACGGGCCCGACTTGGATCCACGAGCTGTCGATCGGATCGTCGAGTCGTGGCGCGCCGAGGGCGGTGACGTCGTTGCGGCCGCCTACGACGGTCAGCGCCTGCACCCGGTCCTCCTGGCCCGGCCCGCCTGGGCCCGGGTGCCGGACGAGGGCGCACGCGGCCTCGAGGCCCGCCTCGTCGCCTGCGACGACTTGCCCCCTCCAGGAGACGTCGACGTCCGCCGATGATTCGTGGGAGGGCACAAGCGGGTAACGCCGAACGGAGAAGGTCCCCATGGAATCTGCACGCACGCTCGAGGTGGCACCAGGACCGGCGACGGACGAGTCGCCGCTCGCGCGGGCGCGCCTGCACCGGCAGCTGACGGTCGACGAGGCCGCGCGCCGGGCCGATCTGTCGCCCGACGAGGTGCAGTGGCTCGAGGAGGGACGCCTGTACCGCTTCCCCACGCCCGACCGCGCGCTGCTCGCGACCGTGCTCTACGCGACCGCGCTCGGCATCGAGCATCGCGAAGCGCTGCAGCTCGCCGGACTGCCCGTGCCGCCTGTGCCGTTCATCGCCAACCCGTGGCGGAGGCTTGCGGCGGTCGGAGCGATCGGGCTCGCCGTTCTCGCAGGCGTGCTGGCCGTGGTGCTCGCGAAGAGCTCACCGAAGCACGCGTCGGTCGCAGCAGCCGCGGCGTCGACGCTCCCCGCGCCTTGGGCGATCAAGGTGGTCGTGCTCAACGGCAGCGGCGACATCGTCTACACCCGCTCCGTCGCGAGCCACGTCCAGGCGCTCTCGTACAAGGTCACACACGTCGGCCGCGCGTCGAGCTTCAACTATCCGCAGACGCAGGTGTATTACCCGCCGGGCGCCGAGGCGATCGGCCTCCGCCTCGCGAAGCAGCTCGGCGTGCCCGTGCAACCGTTGCCAGGGGGCGTCGACCCGCGACGCCTCGTGCTGATCGTCGGGCCCCAGCACGGGCCCGGCAACTAGCGAAAGGGCCAACTAGCGAAGGCTCAGCGGCGGCTCAGTCGAGCGGAACTCGCAACGCCGCGAGCTTCTCCTTCAGCTCCGCGGGCATCGGATCCTTGCTGACGGCCTGCCGCACGTAGATGCGCAGGCTCTCCTCGAAGCGATAGCGCTTCCGGCACCACGCACACTTGTCGAGATGCATCTCTGCCTCGCGCATCTCCTCGTCACTGAGCATGTGGTCGAGGTAAGGCTGCATCATCTCTTCGCAGTGCGCGCACGGATCGTCGTGCGCCGTCATGTCGATTCCTCCTGGTCTGCCGCGTTGACCCCGTCCTCGTCGAACGTATCTGCAAGCTCGCGCTTCAAGATGCGGCGCCCACGATGCAGGCGCGACATCACCGTTCCGATCGGGATGCCGAGAATCTGCGCCGCGTCCTGGTAGCTGAAATCGCCGATGTCGACCAGCACGATCACGTCGCGGAAGTCGTGCGGTACGTCGGAGAGGGCGGAGACGATGTTGTCCTGAGAGAGACGCTCGACGACCTTCTCCTCGTCGCTCGGACTTCCGTCGGATTCGGCGAGCTTGTCGTAGAGGTAGTAGTCGTTCGCCTCGAGCGGTTGCATCTGCGGCGTGCGCTGCTTGCGGCGACCCCGGTCGATGTTGAGATTCGTCAGGATGCGCAGGAGCCAGGCGCGCAGGTTCGTGCCGGGCGTGTACGAGCGCCAGCTGCGGAACGCGCGTGCGTACGTCTCCTGGACGAGGTCGTCCGCTTCCTCGCGCGAGCTCGCAAGATGCCGCGCGACGCGGTACACCTGATCGGAGAGGCCGAGCGCCTCCTCCTCGAACCGGACGCGATCGCGCGCCTCGGTGGCAAGGCGAGCCGCATCGGGCCCAGCAGCGTTCGACGGGGCCTCAGCCATGCGAGCCAGCGTACCAGCGGTCATCGAAGGCTAAAACGCCCGCCGGGCCTCCCCGATTCCCGTCGCGCAGCCCGGCGAGAGCCTCGCGGAGCCGAACGTGCCCGGCGCAGCAGTGACCGCCTCGCCGTAGACATGGCTCCGCTCTTAACAGTGACTGTCACCGTTAAGGAGAGCCGCACGACTTCGCCGCAGCTCCGTCACGGCCGGCAAACCGGCGTGCGGCGGGATCTGGGCGGGAGGCTTGGGCCAGATCACATGTCCGCAGGGGACCCGGCTCCGCTCTTAACAGTGACTGTCACCGTTAAGGAGAGCTGCATGACTTCGTCACGCCGCTGTGGCTAGACGCCTATAGCGACTTCGCGAAAGCCGGCCTTCCCCATCTTCTCGAGCAATGCGTCGCGCGTTGTCTGCTCGTCGTCCCACTCGAGCGTCACGAGGCCCATCAGGTTCGCGTTCGCGCCCTCGAGGCCCTCGTGGCCGACGAGCACGCCGGCGAGCCGCTGCACGCATTGCTCGCACCGGATGCCGGTGACCTGGAAGGTGTCCGACTGCGTCGCCACGGCCCCTACCGTAGCGTTCGCGCAACGAGATCCGCGGCAACCAACGGACCGGCCGCGAGCTGGGCGTGTGCCTCCGGCTCGGGCGGCTCGGCGCCCAGCAGCTCGCGCGCGAGCTCCCGCGCGACGACCACGCTGCCGCCGTCCGGGTGGATGAGCTCGGCGTCGAGGCCACGACTTGCCGCAGCGACCCGGTTGTGCACGTAGTCGCCGCGCGGCGTCACCCGCGGCGGCGCGTGCTCGACGAGATCGAGCAGCACTCCGACGAGCAGCTCCGTGCGCGCCAGCGAGGTCGGCTGGTCGGCGATCCGAATCTCCAGCGTGCCGAAGCGCGGGTGCGGGCGGATGTCCCACCAGATGCGCGTGTAGTCCGCCATGACACCGATCGACACGAGCCGCTCGACCCAAGCTTCCCACTCCGCATATGAGCCGAAGGCCGGCGGCGGGCCGCCACGCGGAAGCTCCGCGAGCACTCCCGCGCGGTTCGACAGCATCCCGTTGGCGACGCCGTCCACGTACGGAGAGTTGGCCGACAGCGCGAGCACCAGCGGCAGCCAGGACAGCACCGCCTCGAACCGCTCGTAGCAGCGGTCCGCACTCTCGACCGCAACATGCACATGGAGACCGTTCACGCCCTGCCGGCGTGCCGGATAGCCGACCTGCTCGAGCATCTCGAGGTAGCGCGGCTCCGGGACGACGGGCAACGACTCGAGCGGCGCGACCGGATGCGCGCCCGCGGCCGCGACGACGAGCCCGTTGGCCCGCGCAATCCGGTCGGCCGCCGCACGAAGCTCCCGCAACGCGGCGATCGCCTCCGTGACGCCCGCGCACACACCGGTATTCAGCTCGACGACCGACGCGTGCAGCTCGGTCTTCAACGAGCCGGGAAGCTCGAGACCCTCGGCGCCGCGCAGCAGCACGTCGACGGCGGCGGCGGGCTGGAGCGTCTCCGCGTCGAGGATCATCAGCTCCTCCTCGACACCGAGCGAAAACGGGGTCGACTCCCCGAAGTGCGCTTCGATCACTTGCGAATGCCGTGCACGGGACGGCCCGCTGCCTCCCACGCGTAGTACGAGGCACTCGGGCCGTAGCCCGACTCGTACGAAACGACGCGCGGATTTCGGCCGACCTCCATCGCACGCTGCGCGTGGCGCAGGAGATTCGGATCGTCGCGCTCCTGCCAGACAAGTACGAGATGCGCCGCCGTCATGAAGACGGCGACGAACGAGCAGCCCGGCGCAGGACACGGGAAGGGATCGGTTCGCACGCAGTACCAGCCGGCGTGGTCGCCCTCCTCGTCAGTGCGCCACAGCTCCTCGTCCTCGATCGGCTCGACGTCCTGGACGGAGCC
Source organism: Gaiellaceae bacterium (assembly GCA_035257065.1). Classification (GTDB taxonomy): domain Bacteria; phylum Actinomycetota; class Thermoleophilia; order Gaiellales; family Gaiellaceae; genus Palsa-739. The sequence goes on from DATEXK010000125.1 coordinate 6,517, forward strand.
GGCACGACCGCGTTGTAGCTCCTCGCGCTCCACCGCCCAAGGCTAGCCAACACCGGGGATCAGGCCGTCGGCCCCGAGCTGGCGCCGTTTCCGCCGCGGCGCAGGTTGCGCGCACTCTGCTCGGCGGCGTGCAGGACGAGCTGCAGCTGCTCAGGGTTGGCGCCGCCGACGCTGTAGATGCCGGACAGCACGTTCCCGTAACGCTGATAGACCGCATACGACGTCTGGTTGATCTGCTTCCCCTTGATCGTGCCGGTCACGATGACGCGAACGGCGAGGTAGCCCTTGAGCAGGTGCGGAGCCGCGAACCGCGTGATCTGGAACGTCAGCTTCGGCAGACCCTTCTCCCCGGTGTCGACCGGCCGGTGCGGGCACGTGACGGCACGCCGGATCACCTCGCGCATCGCTTGCACGGCGCCGCCGGAACGGTAGGTGACGACCTCGTTCGAGATCGCAATCGGCACGTTTTGATTCGCGAAGTTGACCTGGAGCCGCGTCGTCCGGAACCGCTCGCTCGGGTAGCCGGTGCCGCAGAGGTTCAGCGTGACCTGTCCCTTGACGAGGTTCCCGCCAACCTGCTTCATCGTGACGTAGCCCTTCCCGACCTGCGTCGGCTGGAGGATCAGATGACTGACGTCGGGCGTCGCCGCCGGAGCGACGACGACCGCGGCGAGAGCGAGAGCCATGCGCATGTCAGGGAGACTAGCGCGGCCGGGCGAGCAGCCAACGGCGGCAGTTCTGCTTGAATCAAGGCATGGCCCAGCCTGAGCAGCTCCGAGTCGGCGGCACCAGCTACTCGATCTACCGGCTCGACGCGCTCCAGGCACGCTGGGACGTCGCGCGGCTTCCCTACGCGCTGCGGATCCTGCTCGAGAACGTCCTGCGCAACGGAACCGAGGCGGAGGTGGAGGCGGTCGCCGGCTGGGTCGCGACCGACGAGCCCTCGCGCGAGATCTCGTTCGCACCGGCCCGGGTGCTGCTCCAGGACTTCACGGGCGTCCCTTGCGTCGTCGATCTCGCGGCGATGCGCGACGCGATGCAGGAGCAGGGCGGCGACCCCAGCCGGATCAACCCGTTGATTCCCGTCGAGCTCGTGATCGACCACTCCGTGCAAGTGGACGAGTTCGCGTCACGGCTCGCGATCGGCCGCAACGTCGAGCTCGAGTTCGAACGGAACCGCGAGCGCTATGCGTTCCTGCGTTGGGGCCAGAGCGCCTTCGACAACTTCGCAGCCGTGCCGCCGAACACAGGCATCTGCCATCAGGTGAACCTCGAGTTCCTCGCGCGCGTCGTCGAGTCGCGCGACGGAGTCGCGTTCCCGGACACGCTCGTCGGCACCGACTCGCACACCACCATGGTCAACGGGCTCGGCGTGCTCGGCTGGGGCGTCGGAGGTATCGAGGCCGAGGCGGCGATGCTGGGCGAGCCGCTCTCGATGCTCGTGCCGCAGGTCGTCGGCATGAGGCTCACGGGTGCGCTGCCGCAGGGCGCGACGGCGACCGACCTCGTGCTCACGGTGACGGAGATTCTCCGCAAGGCCGGCGTCGTCGGGAAGTTCGTCGAGTACTTCGGGGAGGGTGTGCCGTCGCTCGCGCTCGCCGACCGCGCGACGCTCGGCAACATGAGCCCCGAGTACGGCGCGACGTGCGGCTTCTTCCCCGTCGACGACGTGACGCTGCAGTACCTCCGGCTCACCGGCCGCTCCGAGGAGCGCGTCGCGCTCGTCGAGGCGTACTGCAAAGAGAACATGCTCTGGCACGACCCGAAGGACCACCCGACGTACTCGCAGGTCGTCGAGCTCGACCTCTCGGAGATCGAGCCGTCGCTCGCAGGCCCCCGGCGTCCGCAGGATCGCGTCCCGCTCGCGAATGCGAAGAACGCGTTCATCGAAGCACTCGACACGTTCGGCGTCGACTACCGCAACGGCAGCCACGACCAGGCGGTCGCCGACACGTTCCCGGCGAGCGATCCGACGACCGAGCAGCAGCCGGGCGGCGAGCCGGAGCCCGAGGCGGACACGCAGCTCGTGCACACCGCGACCGTCGACCGGAAGTCGGTGCCGGTGCGCGGCGAGGACTACTCGCTCGAGCACGGCTCGGTCGTGATCTGCGCAATCACCTCGTGCACGAACACGTCGAACCCGTCGGTGATGATCGGCGCCGGCCTGCTCGCCAAGAAAGCGGTCGAGCTGGGGCTGAAGCGCAAGCCGTGGGTGAAGTCGTCACTCGCGCCGGGCTCGAAGGTCGTCACGGAGTACTACGAGCGCTCCGGGCTCAACACATATCTCGACGAGCTCGGGTTCAACCTCGTCGGCTACGGATGCACGACGTGCATCGGCAACTCGGGCCCGCTGCCGGACGCAATCGCCGAGGCGATCGTCGAGGGCGAGCTCATCGTGTGCGCTGTCCTCTCGGGCAACCGCAACTTCGAGGCGCGCATCCATGGGGACGTGAAGGCGAACTACCTCGCGTCGCCTCCGTTGGTCGTCGCTTATGCACTCGCCGGACGGATGGACATCGACCTCGTCAACGAGCCGCTCGGGGAAGGCGACGACGGGCCGGTGTATCTCCGCGACATCTGGCCCACCTCGGCGGAGATCGACGAGACGATCGCGTCGTCCATCGACGGTGCGATGTTCAAGCGCTCCTACGGAGACGTATACACGGGCGACGAGCGCTGGCAGGCGCTGGAGATTCCCGCCGGGAATCTCTACGACTGGCAGGAGGCCTCGACGTACATCCGCAGGCCGCCGTACTTCGACGGCATGCCGGCAGAGCCGGGGAGAGTGGAGGACATCTCCGGGGCGCGTGCGCTCGTCGTGCTCGGCGACTCCGTCACAACCGACCACATCTCGCCGGCAGGCGCGATCCGGCCCGACTCGCCCGCAGGGACGTACCTGATCGACCACGCGGTGGAACGGCGCGAGTTCAACTCGTACGGCGCGCGCCGCGGCAACCACGAGGTAATGGTGCGCGGCACGTTCGCGAACGTGCGCCTGCGCAACCAGCTCGTCCCGGGCAGCGAGGGCACGTGGACGGTGCACCTACCCGACGGCGAGGAGACGACGATCTTCGACGCCGCGATGCGCTACCGCGACGAGGGCGTGCCGACGATCGTGATCGCAGGCAAGGAATACGGTTCCGGCTCGTCGCGAGACTGGGCGGCCAAGGGCCCGAACCTGCTCGGCGTCCAGGCGGTGATCGCCGAGTCGTACGAACGGATCCACCGGTCGAACCTGCTGATGATGGGCGTATTGCCGCTGCAATTCCTCGCGGGCGAGACCCGGGAGTCGCTCGGCCTCTCCGGCCGCGAGGAGTTCTCGATCGCCGGCGTCGACGACGGCAGCGCGAGCGAGGTAACAGTGCGCGCAGACGGCAAGGAGTTCCGCGCCCGCGTCAGGCTCGACACGCCGCGCGAGCGCGACTACTTCCGGCACGGCGGGATCCTCCGCTACGTGCTGCGGCGCCTGCTCGCTAGCTAGAGCGCTTAGGCGCTCTTCTTTTCTTCCGCGGCCTTGCGCTCGTGGTACGCGATGCGTTCCTCGAGCAGCCGCATCGTCCGCGCGTAGCGCTCGCGCAGCTCAGGAGTGATCGGGTTCTTCTTCATCGTCCTCCCCAAAAAGATAGCTCAAGATGTCGTCGAGCTTCGAGTTCGCATCGAAGAGACCCTTCAAGATCGCCTGCTACTTGCCGAGCACGCCGACCTTGTAGCCCTTCGTCTTCATGTCGTCGATCGCCACCTGACCCGCTTTGATCTCCGGCGACAGCTGAAGGCCGTTCACGGCTTGCTGCGCCGCCACTGCATCGCCGGCCTTCGCGGCCTTGGCGAGCTTCACGAGCTGCACGTCGATCGTGCGCATCGCGATGACAAGCTTGTCGTTGTCTGCGGCAACCTCCTTCGGCGGGTTCGCAGCGCCGAGGTCGTCGGCGGCCTTCTTCGCCTCCACCTCCGCGATGGCGACCTCCTTGGCGATCGACTTGATCGCGCTGAAGCCCGACGAGATCTTGTTGACGGCGTCCTGCACAGCCTTGCCGTCGGCCTGGATCTTCGCCTCGTACTGGGCTTTCGTGAGGCGCGGGCTGCTGCTGCCGCCGCAGCCGGCCGCGAGCGCCGCCGTCACGACGACGAGCAGCACACCTCTGAGCTTCACCTGCATGCGACTCCCCGGTCGATGACGACGGGAGCCTACGCTACGCTCGTCGCACCGGGGTGCCGCCCTTCGCGTGGCTGAGATCACACCCGCTGAACCTGATCCGGCTCGTACCGGCGAAGGGAGTGACGTGACGGACCGAACGCCGCCGTGGGGAATCGAGCCCGTCCCGGAGCGTCTCCGTGTGCTCGGCACGCTCGACTCGCTGCTTCTGTGGACGAACCTCGGCATCTCACTGCTCGTGCTCGTTGCGGCGTCGTACCTCGGCCTCTCCCTGCGCCAGGCGCTGCTCGCGACCGTCGTCGGGGGGTTGCTCGGCAACGCGATGCTCGGCGTCGCGGGATACATCGGCGCCGACGCACGCGTGCCGTCGATGGCGCTCCAACGCGCGCCGCTCGGGCAGCGCGGGTCCTACGTCGCGACCGGCCTCAACGTGCTCCAGTGCCTCGGCTGGTCCGTGTTCGAGATCACGATCATCGCCTTCGCGGCAGGCGCACTCTCGGAACGGCTCGTCGGCGTCCACCTCGTCTGGGCGTGGAAGCTGTGCTTCGGTGCGCTCGGGGCCGTGCTCGCCCTGCTCGGCCCCGTCGGGTTCGTGCGCCGCTTCGTCCGCAAGATCGGCATCTGGGCGGTGGCGGCGTCGATCGTCTACCTCGCGGTCTGGATCATCCGTCACGGCCAGCTCGATCGGCTCTGGCACGGGCACGGCAGCGGCGGGTCGTTCTGGCTCGGCGTCGACCTCGTGATCGCGCTGACGGTCTCGTGGGTGCCGCTCGTCGCGGACTACACCCGCTTCGCGCGCAGCCCGCGCTCGGCATTCGTCGGCGTCGGGATCGGCTACTTGCTGCCGACGCTCTTCCAGTTCGGCTTCGGCGCGGTGCTCGTGCTTTCGCATCCGGCGATCACCGGGCCGACGGACGTGCTGACGACCGTCGCCGCGGGCGGAGTCGGCGCGGTGCTCGCGCTGCTCGCACTGACGGTCGACGAGACGGACGAGGCGTTCGCGAACATCTACTCCACCGCGGTGTCGCTGCAGAACTTCTTCCCGCGCGCGTCGCAGCGACTGCTGATCGTCGGCGTCGCGGTCCTCGCAACCGTGATCTCCCTCGGCGTGAACCTCACGCAGTATCAGCAGTTCCTGCTGCTGCTCGGCGCGTTCTTCGTCCCGCTCTTCGGCGTCCTACTCGCCGACTGGCTCATGGCGGGACGCCACTACACGCGGGAGCACGTCTTCGGAGGCCCGGCGTGGCGCCCCGGGATGATCGCCGCCTGGCTCGTTGGCTTCTTCCTCTACGAGTGGATCGCCCAGACCCAGGGGCTCGGCTTCTGGTCACGCTGGCTCTCGCAGCTTCATCCGCCGAGCGGCGGCATCGGCGCCTCGCTGCCGAGCTTCGCGGCCTCGTTCGTGCTTGCGACGGCCGTCGCCGCGGCCCCGCTGGTACGACGGCCACGGCACGCCGCGGCATAGATTTCGCCGCCGTGCAGTCGCTTGCAGTCATCGGACATCTCACCCGCGACGTCGTCGCCGGCGGCGCGCCACGGATCGGCGGCGCACCGTGGTACGGCGGACGAGCACTGCACGCACTCGGACAGGAGGCCGTGCTCTTCGCAAAGTGCGGCGAGGGCGACCGCGCGCGCTACCAGCGCCGGCTCGCCACGCTCGGCCTGCCCGCCACCCTCGCCGTCGGCGGCGAGACGACGGGCTTCTCGTTCACGTACGCCGCGGACGGCACGCGCACGATGCACGTCGACACCGTCGGCGAGCCGTGGCGGACGGACGAGCCGCAAGGACTGCTCCTCCGCCGGGTCGAGTGGCTCCACGTCGCGCCGCTCCTGCGCAGCGACTTCGACGCCGCCGCACTCGAGCGGCTCGGCCTCGGCCGCCGGCTGCTGCTCGACGCGCAGGGTCTCGTCCGCGTTCCGGAGGTGGGGCCGCTGCAGCTGGACGCGAACTATGACCCCGACCTGCTGCGGCATGTGGCGATCCTCAAAGTGGCGGAAGAGGAAGCGCACGTCCTGATGGGCACCGCGGAGCCCGAGTCCCTCGCGGAGCTCGGCGTCCCCGAGATCGTCCTCACGCTCGGCGCCGCCGGGTCGGTGGTGATCCACCGGGGAACCACCGAGCACGTTCCCGCACTTCCGACCGACGACGCCGCCGATCCCACAGGTGCGGGCGACGCGTTCTCCGTGGCCTATCTCGCCGCGCGCGCGGACGGCCACGCGCCCGC
>DATEXK010000126.1:0-6823 GCA_035257065.1 Gaiellaceae bacterium
TCGAGCTTCCCGGGCTCAGCCGCGCGAACGCGCTCCGCGTCGCGAAGTTTCTTACGTAGAGGAGCCCGGCCGGGTTAGTGGCTGCAGCCGGAGCCGCAGCCGGTGCCGGCCGCCGCTGCATCGTCCGGCTCGTCGCCGGCCGCGCTCTGGAACGAGGAGCCGCAGCCGCAGGACGCGACGGCGTTCGGGTTGTCGATCTTGAACCCGGACTCCTGGATCGTCTCGAGATAATCGACGCTGCAGCCGCGCAGATGCGGGGCGCTGAACGGGTCGACGACCACCTTGACGCCCTCGCACTCGAACTCGTGGTCGCCCTCCTGGGCGCCGCGGTCGAAGCCGAGGCCGTACTGGAAGCCGGAGCAACCGCCACCCTCGACCGCAACCCGGAGTACCGAGACCTCGGTGTCCTCGGCCATCAGGTCGCGGATCTTCGCCGCCGCAGCAGGCGTCAGCGAGATCAGCATGTCGGTGCGCTCCTGCAGTTCCATCGCTTCCACTGTACCAACGACACGGGCAGTAACGCAGATTCGTTCCTCGCGGAGCGCGATAGAGCGGAGGAGCGGTGGCAACCCGCCGCGGGACATCTCCGCGGCGGCCACGTCCGGTGACAGTCGCCGGGCGTGTTCTGCCGGGACATGTCCCTCCCGCCGGAACAGCCTCATCAGGGCGTTCGCCACAGCGCTTCCTCCGATCGGACATGTCCTCCGCTCCCACGTCCGGTGACAGTCGCAGGACGTGTCCGTAGTGGCCTACGTCGAGGGGCTCCGACAGGCCGCGCCCACACCTCGGATCCGAGCTGAGGAGCGCCACTTTGTAACAGCCGCCTCACGCATGGCTTCTTGGGTTTCGCTTGTCCAAGTGCAGCGCTCCCGCCCTTGCTAACGTCCGGCGTTCGGTGGCTCCCTCGCTCGTCGCAGCGGTTGGAAAGAAGACGCGCCGGTAAATGCTGCGCGACTGGCTCCCATTCCTCATCTACGGCCTCATGGCGCTCGCGATCCCGGCGTCGATGATCGGGATGTCGTTCGCGTTCGCGCAGCGGCCGAAAGCGCGGACGAAGGCCCGGACGATCCCCTTCGAGTCGGGCGTCTCACAGGGGCAGATGAAGCCGCAGCGCTACACGGTCAGCTTCTACCTCACCGCAATGCTCTTCATCGTCTTCGACATCGAGATCGTCTTTCTGTATCCGCTCGCCGTGCAGCTGAACGCGCTCGGCTGGTTCGGATTCGTGGAGCTCCTCTTCTTCGTGATCATCCTGCTCGTCGCCTACGTCTACATCTGGCGCAAGGGCGCCCTCGAATGGTGAGCCGTCTTGGCTGACGCGCCGAAGCGCCTGCGCGACTACGGGCTCCAGTCGGAACGGCTGCTCTGGCCGACGAAGGGGCCCTCGAAGTTCGAGGAGGAGCTCGGCGTCGAGGAGATGGAGCGGGCCCTCGGCCTGACGACGCTCGACAAGGCCGTCCGCTGGGCGCAGACGAAGTCGATGTGGCCGGACACGTTCGGCCTTGCGTGCTGCGCGATCGAGATGATGTCGATCGTCTCGAGCCGGTACGACCTCGCCCGCTTCGGGATGGAGGCGTTCCGCTCTTCGCCGCGCCAGGCGGACCTGTTGATCGTCTCCGGCCGCGTCGCGCACAAGATGGCCGCGCCGCTGCGACAGATCTACGACCAGATGCTCGAGCCGAAGTGGGTGATCGCGATGGGCGCCTGCGCGAGCTCCGGCGGGATGTTCAACAACTACACGATCCTCCAGGGCGTCGATCGCATCGTCCCCGTCGACATCTACATCCCCTTCTGCCCGCCGCGGCCGGAGGCCCTGATGGATGGGATCATCCGGATCCACGAGGCGCACCTGGCCGGGATCGAGCCCGCCTACGCTCGGCGCGAGGTTGCGACATGAACTATCACGACCTCCCCGGCTTCGTCTCCGTGAAGGAAGCCTTCGGTGAGACGACGGTGACGATCGAGCGCGAGCAGATCCGCGAGGCCTGCGCCCGTGCGCGCGAAGACGGCTTCACGTTCCTCGCCGACATCGTCACGACCGATTACCTCGGCTGGGGAGACAAGGGCGTCTCCGGCTACATCGGGAGCGCGGCCGGCCGCGACCTCAACCACCCGTCCACGCAGGGCTACCAGGCGCTGCCGCAGCTGAAGCCGAAGCGGTTCTCGCTCAGCTACCACCTGCTCGCCATGGAGCAGCCTGCCCGGCGCGTCCGCCTGCAGTGCTGGCTCGACGAGGGCGACCCGGTGCAGAGCGTCGTCGGCGTGTGGCCGACCGCCGACTGGCACGAGCGAGAGCAGTTCGACCTGATGGGCGTCGTGTTCGACGGACATCCCAACCTCGAGCGCCTGCTGATGCCGGAGGACTGGGAAGGGCACCCGCTGCGCAAGGACTATCCGATCGGCGGCGAGCCCGTGCGCTTCTCGGACGCTGAATGACGATCGCAACCGAGACAACCGCGCGCAGCATGCGCGACTGGCCGATCGTCTTCCCGCCGCCGTACGAGGGCTCGCGCATCCCGAAGCGGGTGCCGACGATCCTCGACGTTCCGCCCGAGCTGGTCGACAGCGACGACATCCTGCGGATCAACTTCGGGCCGAACCATCCTTCGACGCACGGCGTGCTCCGCTTGATCCTCGACCTCGACGGCGAGCAGGTCGTCGGCCTGAACGCAGTCATCGGCTACCTGCACACCGGCTTCGAGAAGACGATGGAGCAGAAGACGTGGTGGAAGTGCGTCACGTATCCGGAGCGCATCGACTACGTCGGCTACCAGAACGCAGAGCTCGTTTTCGTGCTCGCAGTCGAGCAGCTGCTCTCGCTCGAGGTCCCCGAGAAGGCGACGTGGATGCGCATGTTGCTCTGCGAGTTGAACCGCATTCATTCGCACCTCGTCTTCCTCGGCACGTCGGCGCTCGAGCTGGGTGCGATCTCGATGTTCTGGTACTGCTTCCGCGAGCGCGAGACGATCCTCGACCTGTACGAGATGGTCACGGGCGCGCGCATGCACACCCGCTACTTCCAGGTGGGCGGGCTCGCGGAGGACATCCCTGACGGCTTCTACGACGAGTGCCGCAAGTTCGTCGAGTGGATGCCGCACGCACTCGACGACTACCTCGCATTGCTCGACCGCAACGCGATCTGGCTCGAGCGCACGAAGGGCGTCGGCAAGCTCTCCGCCGACGACGCGATCGCGCTCGGCCAGAGCGGGCCGAACCTTCGCGCGTCGGGCGTCGACTGGGACCTCCGCCGCGACCAGCCGTATCTCGCGTACGAACAGGTCGACTTCCGCGTACCGGTCTACGCGGGCGGCGACGTCTACGACCGGTACCGCGTGCGCATGGACGAGATGGCCGAGTCGACGCGCATCGTCGACCAGTGCCTGCGACGGCTCGAGCGGCTGCAGGGCCGGCCGTGGATCGCCGACGACCGCAAGGTCGTGCTGCCGCCGCGCGAAGAGCTGCACACGTCGATGGAATCGCTCATCCATCACTTCAAGCTCGTCACCGAAGGCTTCCGCGTTCCGGAAGGCGAGATCTACGTCGCGGTCGAATCACCGCGGGGTGAGTCGGGCTGTTACCTCGTCTCCGACGGCGGGCCGAAGCCGTGGCGCGTGCACTTCCGCGCACCGTCGTTCGCCGCGCTCGAAGCGACGGCGACCTGCACGCATGACGCGCTCATCGCCGACCTGATCGCGATCGTCGGCTCGCTCGACGCCGTGATGGGGGACACCGACCGGTGAGCCTCACCACCGAGATCCAGGAGCTCGCCGCGCAGTACCCGGAGTCGCGCTCGGCGATCATGCCCGCGCTCCACCTCGCGCAGCAGAAGTACGGCTGGCTGCCGCCGCACGCGCTCGAGGAGGTCGGCGACGCGCTCGGCCTCACACCCGCGTACTGCATGTCCGTCGCGAGCTTCTACGACATGTACCACCTCGAGCCCGTCGGCAAGCACCTGATCGAGGTGTGCACGAACATCTCGTGCGCGCTCGTCGGCGCGCAGGCGACGCTCGAAGCCTTCGAGAGCGAGCTCGGTATCCGCCCGGGCGAGACGACCGCGGACGGCGAGGTCACGCTGCGCACCGTCGAGTGCTACGGCGGCTGCGGCTGGGGCCCGGTCGTCGCCGTCGACCACCGCTACCGCGAGCCCGTGAAGCCCGACGACGTGCCGCACATCGTGGAGAACCTGCGGAATGCCTAGAGGGAACATCGTCCTCGAGGGCGCCGAAGAGCGCCCACTCACCGCGATCGCCGACTACCGCGCCGCGGGCGGTTACGTGCAGCTCGCCAAGGCACGGCAGATGGAGCCGCAGCAGGTCATCCAGGAGCTGCTCGACTCGAACCTGCGCGGACGCGGCGGCGCGTTCTTCGCCACCGGACGCAAGGCGAGCTTCATCCCGCGCGACTCGCCGAAGCCGACGTACCTGACGGTGAACGCCGACGAGTCGGAGCCCGGCACGTTCAAGGACCGCGAGATCATGCTGCGCGTGCCGCACCGGCTGATCGAGGGCTGCCTGATCACGGCGCACGCGATCCGCTCCAAGAACGTCTTCATCTACATCCGCGGCGAGTACCTGGCCGAGTTCGAGATCGTCCGCGCCGCACTCGACGAAGTGCACGCGGCCGACCTCCTCGACGGCGTCACGATCGTCCTGCACCGCGGCGCCGGCGCTTACATCTGCGGCGAGGAAACCGGCCTGCTCGAGTCGCTCGAGGGCAAGCGCGGCCAGCCGCGCTCGAAGCCGCCGTTCCCGGCGATCTCCGGTCTCTACGCGTCGCCGACGCTGATCAACAACGTCGAGACGATCACGACCGTGCCGAAGGTGCTCGAGCTCGGCGCCGCCGAGTACGCGAAGGTCGGGCCGCCCGACTCGACCGGCACGCGCGTCTTCTCGCTCTCCGGCAACGTCGCGCGCGGCGGCAACTACGAGCTCGAGAACGGCACGACGCTGCGCGAGCTGATCTACGACATCGGCGGCGGCATCCCGGACGGTCGCGAGCTGAAGGCGATCATCCCGGGCGGATCTTCGACGCCGATCCTCACGGCGTCAGAGGTCGACACGCCGCTCGACTACGACGCGCTCACGAAGGCGGGAACGATGTTCGGCTCCGGCGCGATCATCGCGATCGACGACCGCTGTTGCATGGTGCAGCTCGGTCTGCGCGTTGCACAGTTCTATATGCACGAATCGTGCGGGAAGTGCACGCCGTGCCGCGTCGGCACGCGCTGGATGGTGCAGATCCTCCATTCACTCGAGGACGGCAGCGCGAAGCAGGGAGATCTCGATCTGTTGCTCGACGTCTGCGACCGCATCCTCGGCAAGTGCCTCTGCCCGCTCGGCGACGCGGCGGCGATGCCGGTCGCGAGCTACGTCAACCGCTTCCGCAAGGAGTTCCAGGACCACATCGACCACGGCGCGTGTCCGTACGGCGGCGAGTCGTCGCTCGACCACGTCTTCGCGCCGGTCGACCAGCATCATCACGCGCCCGTCGCTGAACAGGCTCCCGTATGAGCACGCCTGAGCTCGTCCGCGTCACGATCGACGAGAAGGAAGTGCACGTTCCGAAGGGCACGGGGCTCGTCGAGACCGCGCTCGGCGCCGGCATCGAGATCCCGGTGTTCTGTTACGAGCCGCGCCTCGGCGCGCCCGTCGGCGCGTGCCGCATGTGTCTCGTCGAGATCGAGGGCATGCCGAAGCTCCAGGCCGGTTGCACGCTCACCGCGCAGGACGGCATGGTCGTGCGCACGGCGCGCACGTCGTCGAAGGCGGCCGAGGGACAGAACGCGACGCTCGAGTTCATCCTCGTCAACCACCCGCTCGACTGCCCGGTCTGCGACAAGGGCGGCGAGTGTCCGCTGCAGGACCTGACGTTCCGCTACGGGCCGGGCAAGACGCGGATGAACTTCGAGAAGACGACCTTCGAGAAGCCGATTCCGATCTCGCCCGCAATCTCGCTCGACCGCGAGCGCTGCATCCTCTGCTACCGCTGCACGCGCTTCAGCGAAGGAGTGAGCGAGGACGGCCAGCTCGTCGCGCGCAACCGCGGCGCGCTGTCGGTGATCACGACCTTCGAGGACAAGCCGTACACCGGCGCGTTCACCGGCAACGTGACCGAGCTCTGCCCGGTCGGGGCGCTGCTGCCGATGCAGTACCGCTTCGAGGCGCGCCCGTGGGAGATCGTCGACGTTCCGACGGTCTGCGGCCTGTGCCCCGTCGGGTGCAACACGCACGCGACGGTGCGCGAGGGCAAGGTCAAGCGCATCCTCTCGCGCAACCATCCGGAGATCGACGAGGGCTGGCTGTGCGACAAGGGACGGTTCGCGTTCACGCATCTGCGCGCGGCCGACCGCGTCGTCGATCCGATCCATCGCGTCCGCCGCCGCGGCTTCGAGCCGGTCTCGTGGGACGAAGCGCTCGACGTCGCCGAGGGATTGCTGAAAGCCGCCGACGGCCGTGTCGTCGTCGCGCTCTCCGGCTCGGAAACGGTCGAAGAGGCCTACGCACTCGCGAAGCTGATGCGCCAGGGCCTCGGCTCACACCACGCGGTGCTGCCGGAGGAGGTCTCCGACGGCCTCGACGCGTACCGCCTGCCGCTCTCCGCGATCGGCGACGCGCAGACGGTCGTCCTGCTCGGCGACGTCCCGCTCGCCGAGAGCGCGCCGATCGCCGACCTCTGGGTGCGCGCGGCGCGGCGCAAGGGCGCGAAGGTCGTGCACTCCGCCGACGACCCCGCCGTCGGCAGCGCGGATCGCGTCGTGCTGATCTGGTCCGGCCCCGGTGGCCGCGGCGGCGCGCGTGTCGGCGCGCTCGCAGAGCGGCTCGGC
>DATEXK010000127.1:0-5312 GCA_035257065.1 Gaiellaceae bacterium
TCGGCGGAGAAGAAGATCACCCTGCGGCAGTCGGCGATGGTCGCGGCGATCCGCGAAGTCGCGGGCGCGCTCGAGGCGCGCGGGATCTATCCGTGAGCGAGCAGCTCGTTCGCGACGCGATGGTGACGGAGCCGACGATGCTCGGCGCCGGCGAGAGCGCGCAGGCGGGAGGGCGCTGTCTCGAGAATCCGGACATTCGCGCGGTCTTCGTGTGCGAGGACGACGGAACGCTGATCGGCGTGATCACGCGCAAGACGCTCGTCCGGGAGGTCGTCGCCACGGGGCTCGATCCGACCAAGGTGATCCTGCGGAGCATCGCCGAGCCGCCGTTCTTCACGCTCGAGGCCTCCTTGTCGCTCGACGACGCGTTCCGCACGCTCGAGGAGCGCGATCTCGAACGCGTGCCGGTGGTCGAGGCGGGGCGTCTCGTCGGCGTGCTCTCGCGCGCCGTCGTGCGGCGGCGGCTCGCGGAGGACGAGCCGCGCGAGCTCGATCAAGACCCGGGAACGCTCGTTCTCTAGCGGTCAGGCCGCTAACAGCAGGTGTACGCGCCGGGCGGCGCGGCGCCTTCGCCGGGCGCGGGCAACTCGGCCGCGGCGAACGCGGCGCCGTCGAGGATGTCGCGTTCGCTCACCTCGATCGCATCGAGCGCGAAGAAGTCGAGCGTCGCGTCGAGGATCAACGCGCCGGCGACGATCACGGGCGCGCGCTCGGGCTCCATCGTGGGGAGCTCGCGACGTTCTGCAACGGACAGCGACGCGAGCCGTTCGAGCTGCGCGTGTGCGCCGTCGCGTGAAAGGCGGTGACCGTGCACGCGCTCGCGGTCGTACTCCGCGAGGCCGAGGTCGAGCGCTCCAATCGTCGTGATCGTCCCGGCGACTCCGATCGCGCCGGTGACGCGCGTGCGCACCTCGTCGGGCACGTGCTCGGCAAGCAGCGCGCGCACGGAGCCGGCGCAGTCGGCGAGCTCGCGCGGCTCAGGCGGATCGAAATGGAGGTAACGCTCGGTGTGGCGGACAGAGCCGAGCTCGAGGCTCGAGTGGAAGCCGTCGACGATCAGCTCGGTGGAGCCGCCGCCGATGTCGAGGATGAGCGTGCCGGGCGCAGGCGTGCGGCCGGCGTCGACGCCGCGCACCGTCATCGCGGCCTCTTCCTCGCCGCTCAGCAGTCGTGTCGCAAAGGCGTAGCTCCATTCGATCTCGCCGAGAAACGCCTCGCCGTTCTCGGCGTCGCGCACGGCGCTCGTCGCGACGAGCAGCGTGCGCTCCGCGCCGAGCGCCTCGAGTGTGCGCCGGTAGTCGGAGAGCGTGTTGCGCACGCGCGCGATCGGCACGGGGAGGAGGCGGCGACGCGCGTCGACGCCCTCGCCGAGGCGCGTGATGCGCGTTTCGCGATGCACTTCGGCGAGCGTGCCGTCGACGACGTCGGCGACAAGCAGCCGCGTCGTGTTCGTGCCGAGGTCGACGGCGGCGACCCTCACTTGCGCGGATACACGAGCGCGAGCCAGCCGAACGACTCCTGCGCCTCGTCGAGCGCCTGCCGCAGAACTGCGAAGCGTGCGAGGTCGACGCGCAGTCGCGAGAGGCTCGACTCGAGCTGCGCGTTGTCGGTCACCGTCTCGAGCTTGTCGGCCGTCGCCTCGCCGAGGTCGGCGAGCCGCTCGAGCTCGCGGCCGAGCCCGCGGCGCAGCCGCTTCAGCGCGCGCCACGCCTCGAGGGCGCGCACGAGGAGGTATGCGATCGCCGCAAGACCGGCGATAAAACCGACGATCAGCGCCGCGTAAATCGCCCAGTCAGACACGCCCGGGATGGTAGCCCGGCGGGGAACCGGTGCTACAATCCGGCCAGCGTCGCGGGGTGGAGCAGTCAGGTAGCTCGCCGGGCTCATAACCCGGAGGTCGCAGGTTCAAATCCTGCCCCCGCTATCCGAAGGGCCCTGGAAACAGGGCCTTTCGTCTCTCGGGCGAGGTTCGGGCGCACGACCTTGTACCAACGTGGTATGAGAGGGACGTCGTGAAGAAGAGCGCTCCCCAGAAGCCCGGGTCCCCCTCTGAGTTGATAGACGGGAGGATCAGGGAGCTGGACGACTGGCGGGGTGAGATGCTCTCCTGGCTCCGTACTCTCATCAAGCAAGCCGACCCCGAGGTGCTCGAGGAGTGGAAGTGGAGAGGGACTCCCGTGTGGTCTCATGACGGGATCATCTGCACGGGCGAGACCTACAAGAGCGTGGTGAAGATGACCTTCGCCAAGGGCGCGTCGCTGAACGATCCTTCGGGCCTGTTCAACTCGAGCCTGGAAGGCAACGCCAGGCGCGCCATCGATTTTCACGAAGGCGACACGATTGACGAGAAGGCTCTCGAGGCTCTCATTCGCTCCGCCGTTGCCCTGAATACATCACGCAGTGCCTAGATGTCTAGACATGCGTTGAACGCGCGGTCGGCGCTCGCCAAGTGTTCGCTGTGCGTTAAGAATCGGCCAGCACCGCACTGTAGAACCGTCGTGTCGGATCTGCCGGGCTCCGAGCGAGCCCCGGCTTCGAGGAGGAGACCACATGGCAGCACCGTCGACGGTTGGGTCATTCCCTAGCCCGTACGAGATCGAGACTCCGCCCGGCTGCGAAGGCTGGGAGGAGATGTATCCCTACTACGGGCGCTTCGACGAGGAGCGCCGCGAGGCGGACGAGCAGCGGTTCTGGTTCTGGAACTCGATGCACTTCCCGGTGCCGATGCCGGCGTTCGACGCGATCTGCATCGACACCGCCTACCAGGCGCTCGGTTCGTGGCAGAACCGCGTCTTCGCCGTCCCACCGGCAATGGGCATCGACTGGCGGTGCATCAACGGGTACATCTACATCTCCGGCAACCCGGTTCTCGACCCGGAGAAGGTCGCCGAGCGAGCAGGCCACTTCCAGAAGCGGGCCGGCTACTACTACGAGAACTGGGACGAGCTGTACGGGAAGTGGCGCACGAAGATGGACGCGCTGATCGCCGAGCTCGGCGAGTTGCACGTGCCGCAGCTCGGGGAGTACGAGCCCGACGAGGTCGCGTTCGGCGACCAGGAGACGAGCTACGTCGCCGTGCTCGACGCGTACCGCAACGCGCTCCGGCTCGCCGACGTGATGTGGCAGCACCACTTCGAGTTCCTGCTCCTCGGCTACGGCGCGTACATGACCTTCGCCGAGCTGTGCAAGGCGAACCTGCCGGACATTCCTGACCAGCACATCGCGCAGATGGTCGCGGGCCTCGACGTGCTCCTGTTCAGGCCCGACGCCGAGTTGCGACGCCTCGCACGCCTCGCCATCGAAACCGGCGTCGACTCGGCGTTCGTCGAGGGACGCTCGCCGGAGGAGATCGACACGGGGCTGGCCGAGAGCGAGGCCGGCCGGAGCTGGCTTGCGGAGCTGGAGACCGTGAAGGATCCGTGGTTCCACATGGCCACGGGCGACGGCCTCTACCACACCTACGGAAGCTGGCTCGACGACCCGAGGATCCCGTATGCGTCGCTGATCGGCTACGTCGCCGCGCTCAAGGCCGGCGAGAACATCGAGCGGCCGACGGACCACATCGCGCAGGAACGCGATCGGCTCGCGACCGAGTACGCCGCGCTCCTAGACGACGGGGCGCGCCAGGGGTTCGAGCAGCTGCTCGCGCTGTCGCGAACGGTCTTCCCGTACGTCGAGGAGCACAAGTTCCTCTGCGACTACTGGTTCCTCACGAGCTGGTGGAACAAGATCCGCGAGTTCGGCGACCTGCTCGTCGCGCACGGCTTCTTCGAGAACCGGGATGACATCTTCCAGCTCTCGCGGCTCGAGGTGTATTCCGCCATCGACGAGCTGCTGCTGACCTGGGCGACCGGCGGCCAGCCGCGCGGTCCGAAGTACTGGCCGCCGATCGTCGCACGTCGGAAGGAGCTCTTGGCGCGGCTCGCCGACTGGACGCCGCCGCCGGCGGTCGGCGCCGTGCCGGAGGCGGTGCTCGATCCCGCGCTGATCATGCTCTGGGGCGTCACGACGCAGCGCGTCCATGCGTGGGCGCGCGAGCAGGAGGGCGGGTCGGAGCTGACCGGCACTGCCGCGTCGCCAGGCATCGTCGAGGGAGTCGCCCGCGTCGTGAAGACCGTCGGGGAGATCGGCGACGTCCGCGACGGCGAGATCCTCGTCTGCAGCATCACGTCGCCGGCATGGGCGCCGATCTTCTCCAAGATCCAGGCGACGGTGACCGACATCGGCGGAGTGATGTCGCACGCCGCGATCGTCTGCCGCGAGTACGCGCTCCCGGCGGTCGTCGGGACCGGCCGCGCGACCTCGGCGATCAAGACGGGGCAGCGGATCCGCGTCGACGGGACGGCAGGCACGGTGACGATCCTCGAGTGAGCGACGCCGGCCACACGTTGCGACTCGCCGAGCTCCGGCGCGGCGACAACGCCTTGTTCGGCGGCAAGAGCTCGGCTCTCGGGGAGCTGATCGCCGCCGGGATACCGGTGCCGCCCGGCTTCGCCGTGTCGACATCCGCATTCCGCGGGTTCGTAGAGGAGGCGGGCCTCGGCGGCATGATCGCCGCCGAGATGTCGCGCATGTCACTCGGGGACGTCGACTCCGTCGGCGCCGCGTCGCACGCGATCAGCCAGGCGATGCGCTTCGCGCCGGTCCCGGATGCGCTGCGCGACGAGGTTGCGCGCCGGTACGCCGAGCTCGGGGAAAGGACCGGCGTCGCGGAGCCGCCGGTCGCCGTCCGCTCCAGCGCGCTCGGCGAGGACAGCCAGGACGCGACGTTCGCCGGCCAGCAGGAGACGTATCTCTGGGTGCGCGGCGCCGACCACGTCTGCGACGCCCTGCGCGACTGCTGGGTGAGCCTCTACAGCCCGCCGGCGATCAGCTACCGGGCACGGCTCAGCGACGGCGAGGAACCGGCGATGGGTGTCGCGGTCCAGCTGATGGTGGACGCCGAGGTCTCGGGCGTGCTGTTCACCTGCAACCCGGTGAGCGGAGACCCGAGCATGGTCGCCGTGAACGCAAGCTGGGGTCTCGGCCTCGCGGTGGTGGGCGGCGAGGTGACGCCGGACGACTACCTCGTCAGCAAGGTCACGCGGGAGGTCGTGCGTGCACACGTCCACAGCAAGGATGTGCAGTACGTGCCGGACGCCGGCGGCCGCGGCGCGGTCAGGGCGGACGTACCCGACGCGCGGCGGGCGATCGCATGCCTCGACGCCGGGGCGCTGGACGCGCTCGTGGACGTCGCCGGCCGCATCGAGCGGTACTTCGGTTCGCGTCAGGACGTCGAGTGGGCGATCGCGAGAGACGCCGAGCTGCCCGCA
>DATEXK010000128.1:0-9972 GCA_035257065.1 Gaiellaceae bacterium
GCTCTGGTGCGCGGTGCACGGGATCGATCTGGTGTTGGCGCAGGCGCGCACCCGCACCGGTACCCTCGCCGCCTCGGGCGTGCAGTCATTCGGACTCTTCTTCAAGGCGATCGGGCTGCTCGTGGTCCTGCTGGTGGCCGCGGTGGCGAACCCGCACCTCGCGGTGGCGGCCGCCCTGACGTACGCGCTCGCCTACACGTTCGAGCTCGGCTTGTCGATCGTCACCTACCTCGGGGCTGCACGATGAGGGTTGGTTGGTCGATGAAGCGACTCGGGATCATCGTGATGCTCGCGCTCGCGACCCCGCCGGCGGCGCTCGCGCGCGGCAAGTTCGACCCGACGACGGAGTTCGAGCAGCACGAGTGGATCCCGATCCACCTCGGCCCGCTGAATCTCTCGATCACGAAGGCCGTGGTCTACCTGATGCTCGGCACCGTGCTGACGATCCTGCTCGGGATCTCGTTGATGCGGGTCAAGAGGCCGGGCCGGCGCCAGGCGCTCGGCGAGCAGGTCTACGAGCTGACCCAGACGCAAATCGCCGAGCAGGGACTGCCCTCGAAGGCGATCGCCCGCTGGTTCCCCTACGTCGCCACGCTGTTTCTCTTCATCTGGGTCGTGAACATGCTCGGCTTCCTGCCGTTGCCGCTGACGGGCGAGAAGTGGCACGGCGTTCCGACCTGGGGTATCTACGCCGCGACGTCGTCGCTCTCGGTGACGCTGGCGCTGGCGCTCCTCACGTTCGTCTTCACCCACTACGAAGGGATCCGCTGGAACGGCCCCGTGCGCTACTTCAAGAGCTGGATCCCCGAGGCGCCGAAGCCGCTGCTCCTGCTCATCGTTCCGCTCGAGATCCTCGGCCAGTTCATGCGACTCATCTCGCTGAGCGTCAGGCTTTTCGCGAACATGCTGGCGGGGCACATCCTGATCCTCACGTTCATCGGCCTGATGTTCATTCTCCAGACCCTGTACCTGGCTCCTGTCGTGATTTTCGCATCGGGCTTCTACATCTTCGAGGTCGGGATCGTAGTCACGATCCAGGCGTTCATCTTCGCCGCTCTGTCCGCCATCTACATCGGCTCGGCCATCGAGCCGGAACACTAGGAGGAACCACATGCATTCCCTTCTCGCCGCTACCACGGGCGACGTGACGAAAGCCGGCAAGGCAATCGGCCTCGCGCTCGGCGTCGGGCTCGGCGCGCTCGGCGCCGGCATCGGCATCGGCAACATCTTCGCCTCGATGATCCAGTCGGTCGCCCGGCAGCCCGAGCTCCGGGGCGAGCTTCAGGGCATCCAGTGGCTCGGTTTCGCGCTCACCGAGGCGGTCGTCTTCTACGGCCTGCTCGGCTCGATCCTGGCGTACGTCCTCGTTTAGTGGCGACTGTGCTCGCGTCGAACGCGCTCATCTCGGTCACGCCGGGGCTGATGATCTGGACGATCGTCTGCTTCTTCGTGACCCTGTTCGTCCTCAAGCGGTACGCGTTCGGCCCGGTCCAGAAGATGATCGATCAGCGCCGTGACCAGATCCAGCGGGCGATCGAGGAGGCGGACAACGCGCGCGACCAGGCCCGCACGCTGCTCGAAGAGCACAAGTCGCTCATGAACGAGGCGCGCGGCCAGGCGGAGCAGATCATCGCCGAGGCCCGCAAGACGCGTGAGTCGATGGAGCACCGCATGCGCGAGGAGACCGAGGTCGAGCGTCAGCGCCGGCTCGAGGAGACGCGCAAGGAGATCGCTGCCGAGACGGCCCGCGCGCTGCAGCAGATCCGTGAAGAGGTCGCCGAGCTGACGGTCGAGGCGGCATCGCGCGTCGTCGGCCGCGCACTCGACTCCGACCGCGACCGCGAGCTGATCACCGAGGCGATCGGGTCGCTCGACTTCTCGCGCCTCGAGGAGTCCGCGTAACTTGCTGACTCCCGCACCGTCCTGCGCACCTCTGGCGGCTGCAAAGCGGCGCGCTGCCGCGTCCTCGGTCGACCCCATAACAACCACTATGGGGTCTCCCTGCGTCCTTGCATCGCTTGCTTTTCGCGTGCCAGAGGCACGCCAACAGCACGGGAGGCAGCAATAGCCGTCGCGCACCGCATCTATGCCGACGCCCTGTTCGGAGCGGCGAAGGACGCCGGCCGTCTGGCAGAGGTGCACGAGGCGCTCGGCGACTTCGTGGCTGCGCTCGAGCAGTCGCCCGAGCTCCACTCCGTGCTGCGCAACCCGCAGCTCGACCCGGTCGCGAAGGCCGCGATCCTCGGCGACATCGCCGGCGACGAGGAGCCGCTGTTCAAGAACTTTCTGCTCCTCTTGGCCGAGAAGGGCCGCGCCGGCGAGCTCGACGAGATCGCGAAGGAGTTCGAGCGGCTGGTCGCGCGCGAGGAGCGCAGGCTCACGGTCGAGCTGACCACCGCGCGCGAGCTCACCGACGACGAAGCGAAGGCGATCGTCGCGCAGATCGAGCAAGCGGCAGGCCGGAAAGTGGAAGCCACGCGAACCGTCGACCCCGACCTCGTCGGCGGGATCGTGCTGACTGCGGGCTCGCTGCGAGCGGATGCGAGCGTCCGCGGAAGATTGGAACGACTCAGACAAGACCTCGTGAGGAACTAAGGAGAAACCTTGAAGCTGCGCCCTGAAGAGATCACGTCGATCCTGCGTTCGCGGATCGAGAACTACGACGTCGAGACCGACCTCGCCGAGGTCGGCAGCGTGCTGCAGGTCGGCGACGGCATCGCCCGCATCTACGGGCTCGAAAACGCCGTCTCGATGGAGATGCTCGAGCTCGAGCACGGCGTCGTCGGGCTCGCGTTCAACCTCGAAGAGGACGACGTCGGAGCCGCGCTCTTCGGCGAATGGGAGCTCGTCTCGGAAGGCGAGCCCGTGCGCCGCAGCGGCAAGGTCGCGAGCGTCCCCGTCGGCGAGGCCCTGCTCGGCCGCGTCGTCGATCCGCTCGGCAACCCGCTCGACGGGCGCGGCCCGATCGAGTCGACGGAGACGCGCCCCCTCGAGTTCAAGGCGCCCGGCGTGATCGCACGCCAGGGGGTGAAGGAGCCGCTCTCGACCGGCATCAAGTCGATCGACGCGATGACGAACGTCGGCCGTGGACAGCGCGAGCTGATCATCGGCGACCGCTCGACCGGCAAGACCGCGATCCTCATCGACACGATCCTCAACCAGAAGGACACCGACGTTCACTGCATCTACGTCGCGATCGGCCAGAAGCAGTCGACTGTCGTGCAGGTGTACGAGCGGCTCCGCGAGGCGGGCGCGATGGAGTACACGACGATCGTCGCCGCCGCGGCGAACGAGTCTGCGCCGATCAAGTGGATGGCGCCGTTCGCCGGCACCGCAATGGGCGAGTACTTCCTGTTCCAGGGCAAGCACGCGCTCGTGATGTTCGACGACCTCTCGAAGCACGCGGACGCGTACCGGCAGCTCTCGCTGCTGCTGCGCCGCCCGCCGGGCCGCGAGGCGTTCCCCGGTGACGTCTTCTACCTCCACTCGCGGCTGCTCGAGCGCGCGTGCAAGCTGAGCGATGAGCTCGGCGGTGGCTCGCTGACTGCTCTGCCGGTGATCGAGACGCAGGCGGGCGACGTGTCGGCGTACATCCCGACGAACGTCATCTCGATCACCGACGGGCAGATCTTCCTGCAGTCCGACCTCTTCTTCTCGGGCGTCCGCCCGGCCGTCAACGTCGGCATCTCGGTGTCGCGCGTCGGCGGCTCGGCGCAGACGAAGGCCATGAAGAAGGTCGCGGGCCGCCTGCGGCTCGATCTCGCGCAGTACCGCGAGCTCGAGGCGTTCGCGCAGTTCGGCTCCGACCTCGACCGTGCGACGCAGCAGGCGCTGACGCGCGGCGAGAAGATGGTCGCGACGCTCAACCAGCCGCAATACTCGCCGTGGCCCACGGAAGAGCAGGTGGTGGGGATCTACACCGGCATCAACGGCTATCTCGACGACATTCCGACGGAGCAGGTGCAGCGGTTCCAGGACGAGCTGCGTGAGTTCATGCGCGCGGAGGAAACGATCTACAAGGCGATCAAGGACACGGGAGACCTCTCCGACGAGCTCGTCGAGAAGCTCAACGCGGCGATCGACAAGTTCAAGAACACGTTCAGTACTGAGGAATCCGGCGTTGCCTAAGACGATTTCGATGCCGAAGCTGACGGATTCCTTGAAAGACGAAAGGCGGAGGGTGGTCTCTCCCTCCGGTTTTGCCCTTCCAGAGCGACGCCGCGAGCCTTAGCGAGTGGCGTCGCTCCAGCACATCCGCCGGCGGATCAACTCCGTCAAGAACACGCGCAAGATCACGAAGGCGCTCGAGCTCGTTGCGGGCGCCCGGTTGCGGCGTGCGCAGACCCGCATCGAGGAGATGCGGCCGTACGCCGACCGGATGCAGGAGCTGATGGTCGGGACCGCGCGCGCCGCCTCGTCGTTCCGGAACCTCGCGCTGCTGCAGCGTCGCGACGTCCAGCGTGTCGCGATCGTGGTCGTCACCGGCGACCGTGGTCTCGCCGGGCCGTTCAACGGCCAGGTTCTGCGGCGGGCGTTCGAGCTCGAGCGCGCAGAACGCGCGGAGGGCCATGACATCGCCTGGCTCGTGACGGGCCGCAAGGGCGCGTCGACGCTGCGCTTCCGGCGCTACGAGCTGACCGAATCGTGGACGGGCTTCGCCGACAAGCCCGGGTACCGCGACGCGCAGGCGGTGGCGCACAAGCTCACCGAGCTGTACACGAGCGCCGAGGTCGACCGCGTCGTCCTCGTCTACAACCGCTTCGTCTCGGCTCTCGTGCAGCGTGTGACGACGGTCGACCTGCTCCCGATCCCGGAGAGCATCCTCGAGGCGTCCGAGCAGGCTCCCGACGAAGAGAAGGGCCCGGTGCGCGGCGACTTCATCTACGAGCCCGAGCCCGAGGACATCCTCGCGCGCCTCCTGCCGGTGTATCTCGAGACGGAGATCTACCGCGCCTTTCTCGAGTCGGCTGCGTCGTTCCTCGCTTCGCAGATGACCGCGATGCGCAACGCCTCGAAGAACGCGGGCGAGCTGATCGATCGCTACACGCTCCAGATGAACCGGGCCCGCCAGGCCCAGATCACACAGGAGATCCTCGAGATCGTCGCCGGCGCGGACGCCCTCGCCGGTTGACATTAAACGGTTAACTGCCCTAACTCCTGCGGAAATCGGCCGTCCTAGCCTGTATGGGAGCCGTCCGAAGCGCAGAGTGCGAGCGCGCCCGTTTGCAGGCGTCGCTTCGGCTCGACGCAGAGTTGTCAGAGATCGAAGAAGCGTCGTTGCGTGCGCACGTCGGGTGGTGCGCAGCGTGCGCAGGCTTCGAACGCGAGCTTGTTGCACTGACCGGGACGCTCCGCGCGGCGCCTCTCCGGCGTCCTGCGGCTGGAGTAACGCTGCCGCGCCGCCGCAGCGCGACAGCGCGCGTCCTCCAGATCAGCGCGGCCGCCGCCGCAGCAGTGATGCTCGCGGCCGGTCTCGGCAGCCTGGCCGGCTCCCTCTCCACTCGTAACACGACCCTGGTGACGACCGCGCAGACCGTCGGGACGGACTCCAGCAGCATGCTCGACCGCGGCAACATCGCGCTCGCCTTCGCGTACGGCGACCAGTTGCTTGCCTCGCGGATCCGCCCTTCCATCGCCCTGTAGAGCCGGTGGTTCCCCGGAGGGCTTCCGAGGCCCTTCGGATAGACTCGTCCCGCTTTGGCGGGCCTGTTTTGGCGCGCCGCCCCTTCGCCCGACCCACGCTTCCAGGAGACTCATGGCCGACACGAAGAAGAACGGCAATCGCACCGGCAGGATCGTCGAGATCAAGGGCGTCGTCCTCGACGTCGTCTTCCCGGAGGGCCTCCCGCAGATCAACCATGCGCTGAAGATCCAGGCGCCGAATCCCGAGGGAGACGGCACGGTCGAGCTGATCGCAGAGGTGCAGCAGCACCTCGGTGACGATCGCGTGCGCGCCGTGGCGATGGAGACGACGGACGGGCTGGCGCGCGGGACCGAGGTCGTCGACACGGGCGGCCCGATCTCGGTGCCGGTCGGCGACCAGACGCTCGGCCGCATCTGGAACGTCATCGGCGACCCGGTCGACGGCAAGGAGAAGGCGAGCGGCGACCGCTGGCCGATCCATCGCGACCCGCCGTCGTTCGACGAGCTGTCGCCGAAGACGGAGATCTTCGAGACGGGCATCAAGGTCATCGACCTGATCGCCCCGTACGTCCGCGGCGGCAAGGTCGGCCTGTTCGGCGGTGCCGGCGTCGGCAAGACGGTGCTCATCCAGGAGCTGATCAACAACGTCGCGCAGCAGCACGGCGGCGTGTCCGTGTTCACAGGCGTCGGCGAGCGCACCCGCGAGGGCAACGACCTCTATCGCGAGATGGCGGAGTCGGGCGTCCTCCCGAAGGTCGCGATGGTCTACGGCCAGATGAACGAGCCGCCGGGAGCGCGGCTGCGCGTCGGACTCTCCGGCCTGACGATGGCGGAGTACTTCCGGGACCAGGGCCAGGACGTGCTGCTCTTCATCGACAACATCTTCCGCTTCGTGCAGGCGGGCTCGGAGGTATCGGCGCTTCTCGGTCGCATGCCGAGCGCCGTCGGCTACCAGCCGACGCTCGCCACCGAGATGGGGCAGCTACAGGAGCGCATCACCTCGACTCGCACCGGCTCGGTCACCTCGGTGCAGGCGATCTACGTGCCGGCGGACGACCTCACCGACCCGGCGCCTGCGAACACGTTCGCGCATCTCGACGCGACGACGGTGCTCTCGCGCGCGATCGTGGAGAAGGGCATCTACCCGGCGGTCGACCCGCTCGACTCGACGTCGCGCGCACTCCAGCCGGGCGTCGTCTCCGACGCGCACTACCGCACGGCAGGGCGCGTGCAGGAGACGCTGCAGCGCTACCGCGACCTCCAGGACATCATCGCGATCCTCGGCATCGACGAGCTCTCCGACGAGGACAAGCTCGTCGTGCAGCGTGCGCGCAAGATCGAGCGCTTCCTGTCGCAGCCGTTCTTCGTCGCCGAGGTGTTCACCGGCACGGCGGGCGAGTTCGTCAAGCTCGAGGACACGATCCGCGGCTTCACGGAGATCCTCGACGGCAAGCACGACGATTTGCCCGAGCAGGCCTTCTACATGGTCGGGCCCATCGAGCAGGCTGTCGAGCGCGCGCGCGAGATGCACGCCGAGACAGCCGGCGCCGCCGCGTAGCCGGAGGAGGACTCGATGGCCGACCATCCGCTCTTCTCGATCTCGGTCGTCACGCCGGAGGGTCCGGCGTTCGAGGGCGATGCCGAGATGCTGATCGTCCCCGGCGACGCCGGCGAGATCGGCGTGCTCGCCCGCCACGCGCCGCTCGTCGCAATGCTGAAGGCGGGCTCGACGCGCGTGCACATGGGCGACGGCCAGGTCCACGAGTTCGCCACGGGGCCCGGCTTCTTCCAGGTGCTCGAGGACCGGGCGATCGCGCTCGTCGACGACGCGGTCGCCGCGGGGGAGATCGACGACGCGCGCGCCCAGCAGCAGCTCGAGGACGCGCAGGCAGAGCTTGCGAGGGTGGAGGCGGGCGAGTCGACCGCCGACCGCTGGCAGCTCGAGCAGCGCATCCGCCACGCGGAGAACCAGCTCCGCGTCAGCGGACATCTCGGCTAAGAGCCGAAGCCGCTACGCGCTCGTGAGCTGGCGGATCAGGTCGAGGTGCGCGGGCAGGTAGAGCCGCTCGACGTATTCGACCACCATGCGGTTCGTGCTGAACTGCGTGCCGAGCTCGGCGATCGAGTGCCGCATCATGTCGATCCAGCGCGTCGGCAGCTTGTTCTCGTCGCGCGCGTAGTACGCCGGCACCACCTCTTGCTCGAGCAGCGCGAACAGCGCCTCGGCGTCTGCTAGATCCTGCTCCGCCTCGGTCGAGCGGATGTCGTGGTCGCCGATCGCGAACCCGACCTCGGGCGTATAGGCCTCCGCCCACCAGCCGTCGAGGATCGAGCAGTTCAGCACGCCGTTGAGGGCCGCCTTCATCCCGGAGGTGCCCGACGCTTCCATCGGCCGCCGAGGTGTGTTGAGCCAGACGTCGACGCCCTGGACGAGTCGGCGCGCGAGCATCATCTCGTAGTCCTCGAGGAAGACGACACGGCCGGCCGCCGCCGGGTTGCGGGCGAAGTCGACCACCTGCTGGATCACCTGCTTGCCGCCCTCGTCCGCAGGGTGGGCTTTGCCTGCGAGGAGGATCTGGATCGGCCGGGTGGGATCGCTCAGCAGGCGCGACAGCCGCTCGGGCTGGCTGAAGAGCAGTCCGGCCCGCTTGTACGTCGCGAAGCGGCGTGCGAAGCCGATCGTGAGCACGTCGGGATCCAGGTCGGTGGCGCCGCGCGTGCGCGAGATGAACTCGAGCATCCGCAGCTTGGCGGCGCGATGCGCAGACCAGATCACCTCGTCCGAGAGGACGAGCGCACGTTCGAAGTTCGGCGCCGTAAAGCCGAGCAGCTCTTCCAGCTCGTCGGAGATCCACGTGCGCCCGTGCACGCCGTTCGTGATCGAGGTGATCGGAACCTCGTCGACCGGGAGCTCCGGCCAGAGCGCGTGCCACAGCTCGCGTGACACTGCGCCGTGGAGCTGCGCGACGCCGTTGGCATAGCCGGACGTTCGCAGTGCGAACGGCGTCAGTCCGAAGACGGCGTCGTCGGGCTCGACCTTCCCGAGCTCGGCGAACTCCGGCCACGTGAGCCCGCAGCGTTCGACGAGCGCGCCGACGCTTTGCTCGACGAGCGCCGGCGAGAAGACCTCGTTTCCGGCCGGTACCGGCGTGTGCGTCGTGAAGACGGTCGAGGTTCGCAGTCGCTCGAGGGCGCGCGTGTGGTCGAGGCCTTCTTCCTCGACGAGCACACGCAGCCGCTCGAGCTGGAGGAACGCCGAATGTCCCTCGTTCATGTGGAAGACCGTCGGCTCGAGGCCGAGCCTGCGCAGGACGCGCACGCCGCCGATGCCGAGCACGAGCTCCTGACGCAGTCGGTTCTCGCGGTCGCCGCCGTAGAGCGTGTCGGTGACGTCGCGGGCCCAGTCGGGGTTGCCCTCGATCTTCGTGTCGAGGAGGTAGAGCGCGACCTGCCCGACCTGTGCGCGCCAGACGCCGATCCGAACGGGCACGAGGTTGCCGTTGTCGTCGGCGAGCTCGACGACCGGGGCCATCGGGACGAGGGTCAGCGGCAGCCGGCTCGTGTCGTTCCGCGGGAAGCGCTCGACCTGCCGGTCGTCCCCGTCCAGCCGCTGGCGGAAGTAGCCGCGGCGGTAGAAGAGGCCGACGCCGACGAGCGGGACGCCGAGCTCGGAGGCCGCCTTCAGGTGGTCGCCGGCCAGGATGCCGAGACCGCCGGAATAGACCGGCAGGCTCTCGTCGAGCCCGAACTCCGCCGAGAAGTACGCGACGAGGAAGTCGTCGGGCAGCTTTCGCTCCTGCCACCAGGTCCGGCGTTCGCGCTCGACCGAGAGCCGTTCCTGGACGCGGCCGAGGCGCACGGCGAACTCGGACGTCAGGGCGCGACCGAGGTCATCGTCGGTGAGCTCGGACAGCAGCGCCGTCGGGTTGTGCCCGAGCTGGCCGAAGCGCTCCGGCGCGAGCTCGGCGAAGAGCACCCGGGCGCCGGGCGTCCAGCTGAATGAGAAATTGCTGGCGATCCCGGCGAGCGCCGCGCGCAACGTCGCTCCGTCGTGAATCTCGTGCACTCCCGGCAGCCTAACGACTCGAGGCGCTGCTAGCCTTGACGCACCCGGAGAGCTTTGAAGGCAGCTTGGCGACCGGGTTACCAAACGCCTAAAGAGCCCGTGCGCGCGCAGATCCGGCGCTCCCGGACCCGTTAGGCGGGAACGGCGAGGAGTTGGATGCAGATGCCCGGAACGCGACAGAAGCTGGACGCCATTCTCCGCGAGCGGATCGCGGTACTCGACGGCGCCTGGGGCGTGCTGATCCAGGGCCAGGTACGCGGCGA
>DATEXK010000129.1:0-3504 GCA_035257065.1 Gaiellaceae bacterium
AACGAACGTGAGCTACGTGCTCGAGATGTGGCCGTACCCGTCGGGGACGCTGCACATGGGGCACGTGCTCGTCTACACGATCGGCGACATTCTCTCGCGCTTCCGCCGCCGGAACGGGATGACCGTCCTGCATCCCATGGGCTTCGACTCGTTCGGCCTGCCAGCCGAGAACGCCGCGATCCGCGAGGGCGGGCACCCGCGCGAGATCACCGAGCGGAACATCACGAACATCGTGGCGACGATGAAGCGGATGGGCTGGGGCTTCGACTGGGACCGCATGGTCTCCGCCCACGAGCCCGAGTACTACCGCTGGGACCAGTGGCTCTTCCTCAAGCTGCTCGAGGCAGGGCTCGCGTACCGCAAGGGCTCACCGGTGAAGTGGTGCCCGAATGACCAGGTCGTGCTGGCCAACGAGCAGGTGCACGACGGCCGTTGCGAGTACTGCGGCACCGAGGTCGTGTCGAAGAACCTCGAGCAGTGGTTCTTCAAGACAACGGCGTACGCGGACGAGCTCCTCGACGACCTGCAGAACATCGAGTGGGCTGACCGCATCAAGGCGATGCAGCGCAACTGGATCGGCCGTTCCGAGGGAGCGGAGATCCAGTTCCCGATTGCGGAGCTCGACGAAGACATCGCCGTCTTCACCACGCGGCCCGACACGCTGTTCGGCGCGACGTTCTTCGTGCTCGCCCCCGAGCATCCGCTCGTCGAGCAGCTGGTCGAGCGCTCGCCGAACCCTGGCGAGCTGCGCGAGTACGTGCGCAAGGCCGCGGTGAAGCGAGGCGAGGAGCGGGCAGCGGCGGAGGAGAAGACGGGCGTCTTCACGGGCGCCTACGCGACGAATCCGGTGAACGACGCACAGATCCCGATCTGGGTCGCCGACTACGTGCTGATGGACTACGGCACCGGCGCAATCATGGCTGTGCCCGCGCACGACGAACGTGACGGCGAGTTTGCGGAGCGCTTCGACCTGCCGATCGTCCCGGTGATCGACGAGGACGGCAAGCTCGTCAACTCGGCGCAGTTCGACGGACTGCCGGCGGACGAGGCGAAGGACGCGATCGTCGACTGGCTCGGCACGCACGGGCGCGGCAAGGCCGCCGTCAGCTTCCGCCTCCGCGACTGGGGCTTCTCACGCCAGCGCTACTGGGGCTGCCCGATCCCGATCGTCTACTGCGACGACCACGGCGCCGTCCCCGTGCCGGAGAACGAGCTGCCGGTCGTGCTACCGGACATCGAGGACTACAAGCCGAAGGGCATCGCGCCGCTCGCAAGCGCCGAGGAGTGGGTGCGTGCGCCGTGCCCGATCTGTGGCAAGGAAGGACGGCGCGAGGTCGAGACGATGGACACGTTCGTCGACTCGTCGTGGTACTTCCTGCGCTACTGCGACCCGCACAACGACGATGCACCGTGGGATCGCGAGATCGTCGACTGGTGGAATCCCGTCGACCAGTACATCGGCGGCGTCGACCACGCAACGATGCACCTGATCTATGCACGCTTCTTCATCAAGGCGCTGAACGATCTTGGCCTCGTCGGCTTCCGCGAGCCGTTCCAGCGCCTGTTCTCGAACGGGTGGGTGCAGCTGCGCGGCACGAAGATGTCGAAGACGAAGGGCAACGTGATCGGGCCCGAGGATCTGATCGAGGAGTACGGCGCCGACGCCGTGCGTCTCTACATGCTCTTCATCGGACCCGCGAACGAGGACATGGACTGGACCGACGGCGGTGTCGACGGCATGGTGCGCTTCGTCCGCCGCCTGTACCGGCTGATCGGCGAGGTCGCCGAGCGCGCGCCGCAGGGAAGCGCGCCCGCGAGCGACCTGACGCGCAAGACGCACGAGACGATCGCGAGGGTCACCGACGACCTCGGTCGCCGGCAATCGTTCAACACCGCGATCGCCGCGCTGATGGAGCTCGTGAACGAGCTGTCGA
Source organism: Gaiellaceae bacterium (assembly GCA_035257065.1). GTDB lineage: Bacteria > Actinomycetota > Thermoleophilia > Gaiellales > Gaiellaceae > Palsa-739. The sequence goes on from DATEXK010000129.1 coordinate 1,935, forward strand.
AGGCGGGCGCGGACGATCCCGCCGCGCGCTTCGCCGCGGAGACGGTCGTCTCGCTGATCCAGCCGTACGCGCCGCACGTCGCCGAGGAGCTGTGGGAAGCGCTCGGCCACGAGCGCCTGTGGGCACAGCCGTGGCCGGTCGCCGACGAGGCGCAACTCGTGCGCGACACGTTCGAGCTCGTCGTCCAGGTGAACGGCAAGGTGCGCGACCGCTTCGAGGTCGAGGCGAGCGCGTCGGAGGACGAGCTGGTCGAGCGCGCGCGCGCGTCGTCGCGCGTGCAGGCGCACCTCGACGGCGCCCAGGTGCGCAAGACGATCGTCGTCCCGGGCAAGCTCGTGAACTTCGTCGTCGGCTGAGCAGCGCGCGCTAGAATCGCGGCCAGCGCGGCGGGGCCGCGTCCCGTCCGCGGAAAGGGCCGAGCCCACCTCCTCGATCGCACGACACCGGCACAGCTTCTTTCCGCCCGAACCAGCGGACGACGGGCACGACGGAAAGGAGTTGCCGTGACCACACGCCTCAACCCCTGCCTCAACCCCTCCCCGTTCAACCTCGAGCAGCTGCGCAAGCAGGCGAAGGAGCGCGTGCGCGCGCGTCGCGCGCCGGCGAGGAGCTGAAGCTCGCGGACGCGCAGTTCGAGCTCGCGCGCGAGCGCGGCTTCGCGAGCTGGCCGAAGCTGAAGGAGTACGTCGAGCGGCTCGGCCTCGAGCAGCCGTTCCACGTCGACCTCGAGTACTACGAAGGTCGCGCCGACGGCATCGCCACCACAGCAGGCGTCACCGTCGCGGAGGCGCGACGCGACCTCGCGCAGAGGCACGGCTTCGCGAGCTGGCGCGGCCTCGTGAGGCGCGTCGAGGCGCTGCGCTGCTCGGCCGGTATCCTGAGCTCGTCGAACAGCGGGGCACGAACGGCAACGACCTGCTCGGAATGGCCGGCGACCTCTCGCTCGTTCGCCTGCTGCTCGAGCGCGGCGCCGATCCGAACCGCGGGAATGACTACGGCTGGACGAAGCTCCATCAGGCCGGCTACTCGAACCGGCGAGAGCTCGCCTCGGCGCCGCTCCGAACCGGCGCGGCACATTCGGCGGACCCGACCACGGGGAGGGTGCGACGGCGCTCCACCTCGCGGCGCAATCGGGCAAGCGCGAGGCGGTCGAGACGCAATGGCGCGCGGCCGACACCATCCAGCCGTCGTCAGCACGTGCTGTCATCGAGAAGCGCGTGACGACGCGCTGCCCGCCTTCGTGATCGCCGTAGAGCACGTCGATGACCAGACGCTCGCGCGCCTCGACTGCGCCGCGCGCCGCCGCGAACTCGGGCGCCGCCGGGTCGCGGAACGCTCCCTGCCAGAACCCGACGTCGTTCGCCGCGATGTAGAGGTCGCGCGTCAGCGGGCGGAACCGGTCGAGCGGGACGTGCGACGCATCTCCTTCAAGGGAGACAGCGTCGTTGAGGTACCAGCCGTGCAGCACGGCGATGCCCGTGCCGGCATTGCGGACGCCGAACGCGAGGTACACGATGTCGTCCGAGACTTCGGCGATCCCGCCGGCGCCAGGAGCGGTGAACCACCTGTC
>DATEXK010000130.1:0-11584 GCA_035257065.1 Gaiellaceae bacterium
CGCCTTGCGCGCCGATGCCCGGGAGCAGCAGCACGGCCTGCGGCAGCAGGCTGCGGGCCTGAGCCACCTCGCGCGGGAACGTTGCGCCGACGACCGCCCCGACCGCCGACAGGCCACGATCACCGACGAGCTCGCTGCCCCACTCATTGACGAGCCCGGCCACGTGCTCCCAGAGCTTGCGCCCGTCGGCGAGCGCTGCGTCCTGCACGTCGGCGCCCCCGGGATTCGACGTCTTGACGAGGCAGAAGAGCCCTGCGCCGTGGCGGCGGCACGCGGCGAGGAACGGCTCGAGGGAGTCGCCGCCGAGATATGGGCTCAGCGTCACGGCGTCCGCGAGCGGAGGCGCGTCACCGCGCGGCTCGACGAAGGCGGCCGCGTACGCACGCGCGGTCGAGCCGATGTCGCCTCGCTTCGCATCCGCGATCACGAGCAGTCCGGCCGTGCGTGCGTAATCGCAGACGTCCTCGAATGCGCGCACGCCGTCGGAGCCGAGCGCTTCGAAGAACGCCGACTGGGGCTTGACGGCGACGGCATGCGACGCGACCGCGTCGACGATCCCGCAGCAGAAGCGCACGAACGCAGCGGCGGCTTCGGCCCGCCCGCCTTCGGCGTCGCGACGCAACTCGTCCGGCAGCAACTCGACGACCGGGTCGAGCCCGACCACGAGCTGGCTCCGCTTCTGCTCGACCGCACCCGCGAGCCTGTCGGCGAAGTGCGTCACAGCAACCGTAGCCATGATGCAAATCTACTTTGACGTCCGGAAAGCATGGGACCGTTTCGCCCACGCGTTCATCCGTCGCGGAGCCGAACTTGTTCGGCGAGAGCAGTGACGCGCCCGGCCGCGAGCACACCACCAGAAGGGGCCCACGGGGGAAACTGGTTTCCCCCGTGAAGCGAGCTTTTCGGCCTAGGCCGAAAAGCAAAGCGCGAGGGGCCGCTTTCGCGGCCCCTCGACGATCCTCGGAGGAGACGTGCCCGTCGTCTCTTGGTGCTCAGACCTTGGTGCTCAGATCTTGGTGCTCAGCCGCCCTTGACCGCAGCTTTGAGCTGGCTGCCGGCCGAGAACTTCGGAACGCGCGCCGCGGGGATGTGGACCTTCTCCGTCGGATTGCGCGGATTGACGCCCGTCCGGGCCGCCCGGTTCTGCGCCGTGAACTTGCCGAACCCGGTGAACGCGACCTCGCCACCGCTCTTGAGCGTGTCTGTGATCGTCTCCAGGACCGCGTCGACTGCTTTGCCTGCGTCGCGAGCGGTCAACTGACTCCGATTGGCGACCTCCGTCACAAATTCCTGCTTCGTCACGTGCCTCTCCTCCTGTCGTTGATCTGTTCCACGGGCCGGATTGACCCTACCAGGGCCATATCTACGGCTCAACCATGCGGTTTTGCGGGACTTTTCGCGCTTCCGAGGAGCTCTCCTGCCCGAAAGAGCGGGCGAAGCCGGACGGCGTGCCGCGCGAGCGCATCCGCGCCGCCTTCCTCACGGTCGACCACGCAGACCGCCGTGTGGACGACGAGGCCCGCCCCGCGCAGTGCCTCCACCGAGTCGAGCAGGGCTCCACCGGATGTCACGACGTCCTCGATGAGGCAGATGCATTCACCCTCCTCGTAAGGGCCTTCTATCCGTTTTGCGGTCCCGTACTCCTTCGCCGCCTTCCGCACAATGATGAAGGGCAGGCCGGACTGCAGGGACGCCGCAGCGGCGAGAGCGACGGCTCCGAGCTCCGGGCCGGCGAGCCGCGTGGCATCCGGGGCGTGCTCCTTGACGGCCGCGGCGATGCGCTCGCCGAGCGGTCTCAGGAGGTCGGGGCGCGTCTCGAAGCGGTACTTGTCGAGGTAGTAGCGAGAGCGCCTGCCGGAGCGCAGCAGGAAGTCGCCTTCGAGGTAGGCGTGCTCGACGAGCGCCTGAGCGAGTGCGTCGCTCACCGTCGCGCGGCCGAGAGGACGTCCTGCGCGACCGGCAGCAGCTTCTCCGCCTCCGGCGAACCCTCGACGAACGACATCATGGAGCCGTCGTCGAAGTACACGTCGACGCGGTCGCGGCGCCGGCCGGTGGAGCGCCGGTAGAGAACGCTGCCGGCGAACACGCCCGTGCCGAACCCGAGCAGGCCGAGGAACTTACGCTTCGCCATCGACGGGCTCCTTCTTGCGTCGCGGTCGCGGCTTCGGCTTGGCAGGCTGCACCTCGTCGGCGGCGGCGCCACGCAGGCAGCTCTTCAGGTCGTAGAAGACGAGCCCGACCGTGGGCGAAGGCCCGGTCGTCGCTGCGATCAGGTGCGATCCGTCACGGACGACGAACACGCTGCCGTTCTGCGTCGAGGCCTCGAGCTGGGTCAGGTGCGCGTCGGTCGACCGGAAGGCCGCCGTGTTCTCGAGCAACTCCGCCGCCGAGCGCGCGAACGCTTCGGCCGCCTGCGCACCCGAGAGCGTCGAGCCGACGACCGTGCCCTGATCGTCGAAGAGCACCGCCGCCTCGATCTGCGACGAGATCTCGGTCAGATCGGCGAGTGCCTGGACCGCATCCATCGGCAGGAGGCTAATCGAACTCGCCTGGTCGCTGTGGCTGAGTGCGGTGGCCGATGCGGCGACCGAAGCGGCGTGCTCGACCGCCGTTCGCCGCTTCGCCAGGCAAACTCCCGCTCGTGCGTGTCCGCAAGCGAACACTCCTCTCGAAGTTCTTCAGCGACCGCGGCACGCATCTCGCGGCGATGGTCGCCTACTTCGCACTGCTCTCCTTCGTGCCGCTCGTGTTCCTCGCCCTGTCGCTGCTCGGCCTCGCACACCGTGCCGACGCGTCGGACTTCCTCGTCAAAGAGCTCAGTCGCGCGTTCCCCGGCAGCTCGGTCAAGAGCATCCTCTCGCTCGTCCACCGCGTGCAGGACAACGCGGCGACCCTCGGGATCGTCGGCGGCGTCTTCCTTCTCTGGTCGTCGCTGTCGCTCTTCAGCGCGCTCGAGTCGGCGCTGAACATCGTGTACGGCCGGCCGAACCGAACGTTCCTGAAGGGGAAAGGCGTCGCTGCCGGCGTGATGACGGGCTCGATCGTGACGCTTTTCCTCAGTCTCGTCGTCGGCGCGTTCGGCGTCGAGGTGCTCAAGCGCTACACGCCGGGGTTCGTCGGCAACGGCATCGTCGCGTACATCGTCTCGATCGCGGTGTCGCTGCTCGGCGTGTTCACCTTCCTGCTCACGATCTACCACGTGCTGCCGAACGTGCAGGTGCGGATACGCGACGCGCTGCCGGGCGCCGTGGTCGCCGCGATCCTGCTCGAGGCGTCGTTCCAGGTGCTACCCGCATTTGTCCGCCTCGCAGGCGTCAACGTGACGCTGCGCGTGCTCGGCGGTCCCGTCATCCTTCTGCTCTGGCTCTACGTGATGGCGAACGTGATCGTGCTCGGCGCCGAGCTCAACTGGTGGATCGGCGAGCGTCGCTCACCGGGGCCCGATCCGCTCGACAGCATCGCGTAGCGCCCGGGCGGCCCGTGCGCGGTGCGAGTGCTCGGCCTTCCACGCGTCGCCGAGCTGCGCGACGGTGCTGTCTTCGCCGTCGGGAACGAACACGGGGTCGTAGCCGAAGCCCTCGACACCGCTCGGCGCGTCGGCGATCCGGCCCTCGAGGATTCCCGACCCGCGCACCTCACGCCCGTCCGGCGCGAGCGCGACGAGCTCCGAGACATAGCGCGCTCGCCGGTCGCGCGCACCGGCGAGCTCCTCGAGGAGCTTCGCAATCGCCGGCGCGCCCTCGGGCGCGAAACGCGCCGAGTGGACGCCGGGACGGCCGTCGAGCGCGCGCACCTCGATCCCCGAATCCTCGCCGATCGTCCAGCGCCCCGGGTCGCCGGCGTCACGCCCGAAGCGAGCCTTCGCGAGCGCGTTCTCGTAGTACGTCGCGCCCGTTTCGGCCGGCCAGCCGACGGCGTCCAGCGGCTCGATCGTCCAGCCGGGAAGGAGTTGCTCGAGCTCGCGCGCCTTGTGGGCGTTGCGCGACGCGAGAACCGCTCTCACGTCCCCGGCGATCAGTCTTCCCAGCGAACTTCGAGGACGCCGTCGATGTCGGCAACGCCGGCGACCACGAACGGCGCCGCAGACTCGCTCAGCTGGACGTCGATGACGACGCTGCGGCGGTCTCCCTCCTGCGTCACCTCCATCGAGACTACGCGCCCGGCGTGCCGCTCGATCACGTCGATCAGCGGCGCAGCGCTCCCGCCCGCAGGTATCTGCACGAGCAGTCGCTCGGTCCGCGGCCGGAAGCGCTGCAGGCCGCGGTACGACATGGCGCGCAGCGGGCCCAGCGTGATGAGCGCGCCGGCGGTGGCGATGACTGCTGCGGAGTAATAGCCCGCACCGCACGCCATGCCGATCGCGGCGACGAGCCACAGTGTCGCGGCCGTTGTGAGGCCGCGCACCGACAGCCCCTGGCGGATGATCGCGCCGGCGCCGAGAAAGCCGATCCCGCTCACGATCTGCGCGGCGATGCGCGTCGGATCGGTGCGCACGAGGTTGCCGCCGCTCACCATGAACGCGTGGAAACCGTAGGCCGACACGAGCGTGAAGAGCGCGGAGCCGACGCAGACGACGAGGTGCGTACGAAGCCCCGCCTCTCGCTCGCGCAGCTCACGCTCGAGACCGACGGCGCCGCCGAGCCCTGCCGCGACCGAGAGACGCAGCAGCTCGTGCTGCCAGTTCAGGACGGGAACGGCGGCGCTAAGGAAGTGCAACGGCTACCGCCTCCGCCTGGAGGTCGCCGATCTCGGCGATGCCGGCCTCGGCCAGCGCGAGCAGCTCGTCGAGCGTCTCCCGCGTGAACGGATCTCGCTCGGCCGTCGCCTGCACCTCGATCAGCCTGCCGTCGCCTGTCATCACGACGTTCATGTCGGTGTCGGCGTTCGAGTCCTCGGAGTAGTCGAGGTCGAGCATGGGCACGCCGCCGACGACTCCGACCGAGACGGCCGCGATGGAGTCGACGAACGCCTTCGAGAGGCCGAAGCGGTCGAGTGCGCGCCGGCCTGCGACGTACGCGCCGCAGATCGCCGCGCAACGCGTGCCGCCGTCGGCCTGGAGGACGTCGCAGTCGAGCCACATCGTGCGCTCACCGAGCGCGTGGAAGTCGACGACACCGCGCAGCGCACGGCCGATCAGCCGCTGGATCTCGACGGTGCGGCCCTGCTGCTTTCCGCGCGCGGCTTCGCGCTCGACGCGATCGCCGGTCGACGCCGGCAGCAGCGAGTACTCGGCGGTCATCCAGCCGCGCCCCTGGTTGCGCAGCCAGCGCGGGACCTCTTCCTTGACCATCGCCGTGCAGAGCACCTTCGTCTTGCCCTGCGAGACGAGCACCGAGCCGTGCGGCTGCTCGAGATAGTCGACCTCGAACGTGATCGGACGCAGTGCGTCCGGCCGTCTGCCGTCGTTGCGTTTCACACTCATGCTGCAGCCGCCTCGAGTTGCGCCAGGGTCACGTGCTCCACCTCTCCGATCGGGAATTGGAGGAACCGGCGGCCGAGCTCGCGGAACGTCTCGGGGTCGCCCGTCGAGAGGAACCGATAGACGCCTTCGCGCGCCGGATCGTTCTCGATGCCTTTTCGTGCCAGCGTTTCCGATACCTCGCGCGCAGTCTCCTCGGCCGAGAAGACGAGCGTGACGTCACGACCGAACACACGCTGGAAGATGGGGCGAATCAACGGGTAATGCGTGCAGCCGAGGATCACCGTGTCGACACCCGCGTCCTTCAGAGGCTCGGCGTACTCGCGCACAGCGCGTTCAGTCTCCTCGGCGTAGGGATCCTCGCTCTCGATCAGCGGCACCAAACGTGGACACGCGATCGGGTGAAACGACGCGCCTGCATCGAGCGCCCGCACGAGCTCGGCATACCGGCCGGAGTCGACCGTTCCCTGCGTGGCGAGCAACCCGATGCGACGGTTGCGCGTCGCCTGCACGGCCGCGTGCGCCTCGGGCGTGAGCACGCCGATCACCGGGACCGTCAGCTCTTCCTGCAAGCGCGGCAGCGCGGCGGCGCTCGCCGTATTGCATGCGACGACGATCAACTTGACGTTCTGCGTCTCGAGGAACGAACCGATCTCGCGCGCGAACTCGCGCACGTCGGCGAGCGGGCGCGGCCCGTACGGCAGCCGCGCGTGATCGCCGAGGTAGACGAAGTCCTCGTGCGGCATCGTCACGAGGCACTCGTGAAGCACGGTAAGACCGCCGACTCCGGAATCGAACACGCCGAGGGGTCTGGGGTCCACGGAGGCGATTCTAGAACCGGCTAGGCTTGGGCCCGCTGTGCGTCTTCGCTTGTCACTCCTCGCCGCCGTCGGCGCCGCCGCCCTTTCGTGGAGCGGGTCGGCCCTCGCCGCGACGCCGCAGCAGCTGACGATCACCGCCTCCGACGGCATCCAGCTCGCGTGCTCGCTCACGGAGCCCGACGGGACGCTCCCTTCCGGCGGCTGGCCGGCTGTCATGCTCTTCCACGGCCTCGGCGGTCGTCACGAGGACATGGAGCCGCTGGCAACGCAGTTCCTCGCCCCGGCCGGGTATGCGGCACTCGCGTGCGATGCGCGCGGCCACGGCGCCTCCGCGGGCCTGTTCGGGCTCGACGGGCCACGTGACGTGCTGGACACGAAGGAGTTGTTCGCGTGGCTCACGGCGCGCCCTGAGATCTCCGACACGCAGATCGGCGCGCTCGGCATCTCGCTCGGCGGCGGCGCCGTCTGGAACGCCACCGTTGCCGGCGTTCCCTTCAAGGCGATCGTCCCGGTCATCACCTGGACGAATCTCACCACTGCGCTCGCACCGCAAGGCCTTTCGAAGTCGGGGCTCGTGCAACTGCTCGCCTCGCTCGTGCCGCAGAGCCGCTGGGAGCCCGACCTGCTCGCAGCGGCGAGCTCGCTCGTCACGAGCACGAACATGAGCACCGTGACGGCGCTCGCGTCGACGCGCTCGCCTCTCCAGCAACTCGCGTCGCTGACGACGCCGACGCTCCTGATCCAGGGCCGGCGCGACTTCCTCTTCGACGTCGACCAGGCACTCGCGGCGTACAAGCTCTTGAAGGGCCCCAAGCGGCTCTATCTCGGCGACCTCGGCCATTCGCCGGGCATCTCCCCCGCTACTGCGCCCGACGCCGCGATCTACTGGGGCGAGGCCGTGAAGTGGTTCGACCGGTACCTCAAAGGAGCAGCCGCGTCGCTGCCGCCGTCGGTGATCGAGCTCGGCCACGATCCGTATGACGGGAAGACGACGACGTACCCGACGACACCTGCGACGAAGACGGTCTCGGTCGCGCTGCCCGGGAGCACGACGATGAGCGGCGCCACGGGCAAGGTCGTCCGCAGCGTCCGCATCACCGGCGGGCCGCACGAGACATTCGGCGATACGACCGTGACGGTGAGCTACTCGGGCGCGAAGAATTGGGACCGGCTCGTCGCCGTGCTCGCGATCAGCGGAAACCCGAGCCCGATCAGCGCGGGCGGCGTGAAGATCAATGCCGCGAGCGGCACCGCGACGATCAAGCTGATGGACGAGGCGGTGCGCATCCCCGCGGGGAAGAAGCTCGTCGTCTATCTCAGCTCGACGTCTCTCGCGCAGGACTCTGCGGACGCGCTCTATCTTTCGGCCGTGCAGCCGGACGCCCAGATCACGATCGGACGTGCAACGCTGCGCCTGTCCATGCTGACGAAGGCCGTCTCCCGATGACCCGCGTGCTCGTCGCACTCGCAGCGGCGGCGCTGCTCGCCGTCCCGGCGGCCGGCGCGCGCAGCGTCGACACACCCGGCGTCACGGCCACGCAGATCGTGCTCGGCGGGACGGGGCCGCTGACCGGCGCCGAGTCGCAGTACCAGCCCGTGTTGAGCGGCGCGCAGGCGTACTTCAGCTACGTCAACGATCACGGCGGGGTGCTCGGCCGCAAGATCGAATACAAGGTCGAGGACGACCAGTACGACCCCGCCCAGACCGTCTCGCTGACGCAGAAGCTCGTGGAGCAGGACAACGTCTTCGCGATCTTCAACTCGATCGGCACCGAACACGCGCTCGCAGTGCGCGACTACCTCAACCAGCAGAAGGTCCCGCAGCTGTTCGTCGGTACCGGCGCTGCGACGATCGCGTCGCAGCACAAGCAGTACCCGTGGACGATCGGGCTGCTGCCGAGCAACCTCGGCGAAGGCGCGATCTATGGACACCAGATCGTCGCGACGAAACCCAATGCGAAGATCGCCGTGCTCTACGAGAACGACGAGTACGGCCAGGAGTTGCTGGCCGGCCTCAAGCGTGGCCTCGGCGCGCACGTGAAGCAGATCGTCACGACGCAGTCGTATGCACTGCTTGACCCGACCGTCGACTCGCAGGTGCAACAGCTCAAGGCATCCGGTGCCGACACGTTCGTCATCTTCGCCCTGCCGAAGCAGGCGATCCAGGCCTTCGTGATCGCTGCGAAGCTGGGCTGGAAGCCGACGGAGTACGTCACGTCGGTGTCGATCGACCCTGCGGTGATGCAGATCGTCCACCTCAACGCCGGCGCGCAGGTCGGCGTCGGTGCGACATCCACCGCCTTCCTGCGCGATCCGACGAACCCGACACTCGCGGGCTCGCCGGGCGTAAAGCTCTACCGGCAGATCATGCAGAAGTACCTGCCGAACGAGGACTGGAAGGCCGTCGCGCACATCTACGGGATGATGGCCGCGTACACGATGGTCGACTCGCTCAAGCACGCAGGCAAGAACCCGACGCGGGCAAGCCTCCTCAACGCGGCCACGCATCTGAACGAGATCAACCCGTTCCTATTGCCGGGCCTGCCGATCTCGACCTCACCGAGCAACTACCTTCCGCTGGGCAAGACATTCCTCGTTCGCTACCTGCACGGCTACTGGAACGTGCTCGGCAAGCCTCTCAAGACCTCCTGAAGGTTTGCGGGCCGCGCAAGAGCGGGGACGTGGACACCAGACAATCAGCCTGCAGGACATGAAAGGAACGTGCACATGAAGAGAGGAACACGCACGGCGCTGGTCGCCGCGGCGATCGGAGCGATGCTGGCGTTCGCCGGCGGAGCCTTCGCCGCCAACACCGGCACGGTCGCGGTCTGGCACACCCCGATGGTGCTCGGTGGGTCGAGCTCGACCACGATCCATATCACTCTGCCGCAAGCGACCGATCCGATTGCCGCGATCAACATCTACGTGCCGGCGGGTTACACGCTGAACACGAGCCAGGCCCCCGGCACGAACATCGGCTCGGTCGACGCGGCCGCGTTCTCGCACGACAACAACCTCACGCTCCCGCTGAGCGGAACCGTTACGACCGACGCACCGGCGAACCATGTGGCGGACTCGACGGCCTGCGCACGAACTGCGACGAGCGCCGCCGTCTGGATCCTCAACCTGAGCGTCGCCGGCCAGACGATCGCGCTGCCGCTCTACGTCAACCCGACGGCCGGCGCCGAGCAGGGGCTCGGTGCGTACAAGCTGAGCATCTGCCTGCCGCCACCGGACGTGCCGATCGGAACACCCGGCCGCTCGGCCAACGGCGCCCAGGTGCTCGATGCGAAGTTCACCGTCAACGGCGTCTTCACGACACCGACCGCCGGCGGCATCCTGCGCTGGGAGTCGCTGTTCACGCCGTACAACCCCGGCCAGGGCACGGTCAACCTCGCCGGCACGTTCGAGACACGCTCGCTCGTCTCGCTACCGGTCAACCTGACGCTCGCCGCCACCGTCAAGAAGGGCAAGAAGACGGCCGGCTACACGGTGAAGGGCAAGTTCTCCGAGGGCGGCGTTCCCGTCTCCGGGATCGGGGTGACCATCGTTCGCGGCCCGTCGGCGTCGAGGCTCACCAAGGTCGCGTCGCCGCAGACGACTGCTGCCGGAACCTTCAGCGCAACCGGCAAGGTCGCAGCGAAGAAGACGACGTACTTCAAAGCGACGGCCAGCGCCGGCCAACGTGACTTCACTGCACAGGGTTGCGTCAACCCGCTGCCCGCCACCGTTGCGCCTGCCGGCTGCGTAAGCGCGACGTTGCCGCCCTTGTCGGCGACGAGCATCGTCGTGAAGGTCAAGTCGTAACGCCGAAAGAGAACGACGAGCACAACCGTACGAGGAAGGCCCCGGAAACGGGGCCTTCCTCCTATTGTTGAGGCATGCCCGCGCCCGTCCGCATCGGCACGTGCTCGTGGGCCGACGACGCGCTCTCGAAGTACTTCTATCCGCCGAAGCTCCCTGCGAAAGAACGGCTCGCGTGGTATTCGCAGTTCTTCGACACGGTCGAGGTCGACTCGACGTATTACCGCCTTCCCGGCGAGTCGAGGGTGCAGGGCTGGGCGGACCGCACGCCGGACGGGTTCACGATGCATGTGAAGGCGTTCGGGCTGATGACGCGCCATCCGGTCAAGCTCGAGGTGCTGCCCGAGGACCTGCGCGATGTGATGCCCGTCGACGAGCGCGGCCGCGTCGACCGGCCCCCGCGCGAGCTGCGCGGTGAGGTCTTTCGCCGCTTCCTCGAGGCGCTCGAGCCGCTGCGCAACGCCGGCAAGCTCGGCGGCATCCTCTTTCAGTTCCCGTCCTACGTCGTGTTCAAGGACGCCTCGTTCGAGTATCTCGAGTGGGCGCGCGAGCAGCTCGGCTCCGACGAGATGCTCGTCGAGTTCCGCCATCGCTCGTGGCTCGACGAGGACAACCGGGTCGAGACGCTGTCGTTCCTGGAGCGCATCGGCGCCGCATACGTGACGGTCGACGCGCCACGCTCGGACACCGCAAAGAACCTCATTCCCACGGTGCCGGCCGTGACTGCGGGCACGGCATACGTCCGCTTCCACGGGCGCAATCTCGGCACGTGGAACAAGCGCGGCGGTTCGGCAGCCGAACGGTTCGACTATCTCTATTCGGACGAGGAGCTCGGCGAGTGGACCAGCACGTTGAAGGAGCTCGCAGCCTCGGCGAACGAGGCGTACGCGTTCTTCAACAACAACGCGACGTCGGCCGACCCGGAGAACCCGCTCGGCAGGCTCTCGCAGGCCGCGACGAACGCGCGGCAGCTGCGGCTGCTGCTCGACCGCAACGGCGTTCCCGCGACCGGCGGCCACAGCGCAGCGTAGAGTTCTGCGATGGACGTGCTCTCGGTGATCCACGGCAGCGATGCGCGGGCCGAGCTCTTCGCGCCGGCGATCGAAGAGGGCGGACACCGGCTCGACGAGTGGAGCTTTTCGTGGGGCACGCCGCCACCGCTCCCGCTCGAGTCGTACGACGCCGTGCTCGTCTTCGGCGGCGCGATGCATGCCGACCACGACGAGTCGCATCCCTGGCTCCTTCCTGAGACTCGCTGGCTCGAGCAACTCGTCGCGGGCGGGACGCCGGTGCTCGGGGTCTGCCTCGGGGTGCAGCTGCTCGCCCGCGCTGCACGCGAGTGGGTCGGTCCGTTGCCCGAGCCGGAGATCGGCTGGCACACCGTCGAGCTGACGGACGCCGGCGTCGACGACCCCGTCCTCGGCGCGCTGCCGCGAGCGTTCACGGCCCTCCAGTGGCACCACTACACCTACGACGTGCCGGCCGGCGCGGTCGAGCTGGCACGCAGCGCCTCGTGCACGCAGGCGTTCCGCCTCGGCGA
>DATEXK010000131.1:0-2149 GCA_035257065.1 Gaiellaceae bacterium
GGCGTACCGGGCCTCAAGGTCGTGATGCCGTCGACGGCCGCCGACGCCAAGGGTCTCATGGCGACCGCGATCCGCGACGACAACCCGGTCGTCTACCTGCATCACTACCTGCTGACCCTCGAGCACGGCGAGGTGCCCGACGGCGAGTACCTCGTCCCGTTCGGCCAGGCCGCCGTGCGCCGCGAGGGCAGCGACGTGACGATCGTCGCCACGGGCTGGACGGTCGACCGCGCGCTCGGCGCTGCGGAGAAGCTCGCCGCGGAGGGCATCCAGGCCGAGGTGATCGACCCGCGCACACTTGCGCCGCTCGACACGCAGACCATCCTCGAGTCGGTCGACAAGACCGGGCGGCTCGTGCTCGTCGACCAGGCGACGCGCCATGCGTCCGTCTCGACGGTGATCGCCGGCGAGGTGGCAGAGCACGGATTCTCGTCGCTGAAGGCACCGATCGTGCAGGTCACCGCGCTCGACGCGACGATTCCGTACAGCGAGCCGCTCGAGGCATGGGTCATGCCCAACGAGGACAAGATCGTCGCCGCGGTGCAGCAGGTGCTCGGCTCGGCGCCCGTGACGGCGTAGGTAGGCGTGGCGGAGCTGGACGGCGAGCAGGCGGTCCGCCTGCTCGCCACGATGTGGCGGATCCGCCTGTTCGAAGAGCGCGTCGGGATGCTGACGCGCGGCGACGAGATCCACGGGCTCGTCCATCTCAGCGTCGGCCAGGAGGGCGTCGCCGCGGCGGTGTGCTCGCAGCTCCGCGACGACGACGCGGTCTACTCGGGGCACCGTGCGCACGGCCACGCGATCGCGAAGGGAGCGCCGCTCGAGCCCCTGATGGCCGAGCTGATGGGCCGCGACTCGGGGTTGTGTCACGGTCTCGGTGGGTCGATGCACGTCGTCGACGTGGAGCACGGCTTCCTGGGGGCGACGGGCGTGGTCGGGGGCAACATCCCGGTCGCGCTGGGAAGCGCGCTGGCGGCGCGGTTGCGCGGCGACGACGCGGTCGCGGTCGTCTTCTTCGGCGACGGCGCGGTGCAGGCCGGCCACTTCAACGAGACCGTGAACCTCGCGACGCTCTGGAAGCTGCCGCTGCTCCTCGTCTGCGAGAACAACGGCTTCGCGGAGTTCACGCCGCGCTCGGCGCACACGAACGTCGAGCGGGTGAGCGACGTGGTTGCGCCCTACGACATGGAGCGCGACACCGTGGACGGCAACGACGTCGCGGCGGTCTGGGACGCGTTCGGACGCTACCTCGCAGCCGCGCGCGAGGGCGGCGGCCCGTTCCTCCTCGAGTGCCTGACCCACCGCCTGCGCGGGCACTACGAAGGCGATCCCGGCAAGTACCGCGAGGCGCTCGCGGCCGCGGACTGGCAAGAGAAGGATCCGATCCTGCGCCTCCAGCGGCACGGGATCGCGCAGGGCTGGTTCGCCGTGGACGCGCTCCCTGCGATCGAGTCCGAAGCCGCCGACGCGGTGGAAGAAGCGGTGCGTTTCGCGCGCGAGAGCGCGTTCCCACCGGTCGCTCTGATCGCGGAGATGGTCTACGCGGATGGCTGAGACGACGTACATCAAGGCGATCACCTCGACCCTCGCGGCCGCGATGCGCGCCGACGAGCGGGTGTTCGTACTCGGCGAGGACGTCGCCGAGGGCGGGCCCTACACCGCGACCGCCGGCCTGGCCGAGGAGTTCGGCGTCGAGCGCGTGATCAACACGCCGATCAGCGAGGCTGCGATCACCGGCGTCGCGATCGGCGCGGCGCAGTCGGGCATGCGCCCCGTGCTCGAGATCATGTTCATCGACTTCATCACGCTCGCGCTCGACCAGCTCGTCAACGGGGCCGCCAAGGCGCACTTCATGTCGGGCGGGCAGCTGACGGTGCCGCTCGTGCTGCGCACGCAGGGCGGCGCAGGCCAGCGCGGAGCAGCGCAGCACTCGCAGAGCATGGAGAGCTGGCTCACGCACGTGCCGGGCCTCAAGGTCGTGATGCCGAGCCGCGCGGTCGATGCCGCGGGACTGCTCGCCAGCGCGATCGCGGATCCGAATCCCGTCGTGTTCATCGAGAACAAGACGCTGTACTTCCGCAAAGAGGAGATGCCCGAGCTGACTTCCCCTGTGCCGATCGGCGAGGCCGTCATCCTTCGCGAGGGCGGC
>DATEXK010000132.1:0-15163 GCA_035257065.1 Gaiellaceae bacterium
TGCGTCGCGGCGACGTCAGGGCCGCGATCCTGCTCCTCGTCGAGGAGCAGCCTCGCAACGGCTATCAGGTGATCCAGGAGATCGAGGCGCGGAGCGAAGGCGCCTGGCGGCCGAGTCCCGGCTCGGTCTACCCCGCCTTCCAACTGCTCGCCGACGAAGGGCTCGTACGCGGCGAGAGCCGTGACGGCGGCAACGTCTTCGAGCTCACCGACGCGGGCCGCACGTACGTCGAGGAGCACCGGGAACAACTCGGTTCTCCCTGGACGCTCGCCGGCGAAGGCGTGCCGGACGGCGTCCGCGAGCTCGGCAAGTTGATGCTCCAGGTCGGGATCGCCGTCAAGCAGGTCATGCAAGCCGGCGGTGAGACGCAGTCGGCAGAGGCAGCAAAGATCCTCGCCGAGACGCGCCGCTCGCTCTACCGCATCCTCGCCGAAGACGAGCCGACCGAAGAGTGACCAACTGGTGGCGGGTCGCTTGACCCGCCACCGACGTTTCCCCCGACGAGTGTTCAGCCCGGGGCGAACGCAGCGCCGCGGCAGTATCCTCGGGCCATGGCCGTCGAAGGACTCGAGTCGAAGCGCGTAACCGTCGAGAGCCTCACCTACGCCGAGATCGCGAAGACGATCGACCACTCGCTGCTTCGCCCCGAGCTCGATCTCGACACGGTCGCCGAGGGCGTGCGGCTCGCCGTCCGGTACGACGTCGCCTCGGCGACGGTCAAGCCGGCGGACGTCGCACTGGCGGCCGGGCTCGTCGCCGGCAGCGGCGTGCTCGTCAGCACGGTCGTCGGCTTCCCGCACGGCAGCTCGACACCTGCGACGAAAGCCTTCGAAGCGGAGCGCGCCCTCGACGACGGCGCCCACGAGCTCGACATGGTCCTGAACATCGCCCGGCTGCGCTCCGGTCGCGACGACGAGGTGCGCAACGAGATCCGCACGATCGTCGAGCTCGCGGTACGTCGTGGCGCGATCGTCAAGGTGATCCTCGAGAACGCGTACCTGACGAACGAGCAGAAGGTGCTCGGGTGCCAACTCGCCGAGCAGGCCGGCGCGCACTTCGTGAAGACCTCGACCGGCTACGCACCGACCGGCGCCACCATCGAGGACCTGCAGCTGATGCGCGCAACCGTTTCGCCGCACATCCAGGTGAAGGCCGCCGGCGGCGTTCGCACCCTCGACGCTCTGCTCGACGTCCTGTCGGTCGGAGTGACGCGCGTCGGCGCGACGACCACCGAGACGATGCTCGAGGACTTCAAGGCGCGCAAGGCCGCGCTCGACACCGACCGGGACGCCGAGTAATCGTCTGAGACATGCCGGGGGGCGAATGGCCGAGAGCCGAATGAGGGAGACAGCTCGGCCGCAGTTCGTTGCCCGTGAGGTCGGTCCGACGACGATCGGACTGCTCGTCGTCGCAAACGCGGTGCTCTGGATCGTCGGACGGCCTGCGGGGCAGCCCACCGGGACGTTCGTCGGCCAACTGCTGGGCGCCGAGTCGATCCTGCTGCTGTCGATCGGCCTGGTGCTCATCAGCACGCTGCCCTGGGTCGAGGTCTGGTTCGACGGGATCGATCGCGCGGCGATCTGGCACCGCCGGGTCGCGATCACCGGCCTCGTGCTCCTCGCGCCTCACATACTCCTCTCGTCCAGCCCGCACGGCACCGCGCTCGGCGGGCCGCTCGGTGCAATCGGCGTCATCGGCCTGCTTGCACTGGCCCTGTGGGCGATCCTGCCGCGCTGGCAGTCGGTCGTGCCGAGGCTGTTGCGGGGCCTCGTCGTCGCCGCCCGCGATGCACCGGCGGTGCGTGACGTACGCCGGCTCTTCGGCGGCTACGAGCGCTGGCGCGCGCTGCATCGCACAACCGGCCTCTTCGTCGCGGCCGGCTTCGCGCACGGCGTGCTGGACGGGACGCCGTTCCATCACGCGCCGCTTCTGCGCTGGACCTACGTCGGGATCGGCGGCATCGGCGTAGCGTTCTACGTCTACCGCGAGCTGCTCGCGCGCTTCTTCCTCTCCCTGCACGACTACCAGGTCGAGGCGGTACGCGAGATCGACGAGAGCCTCGTCGAGATCGAGCTCACGCCGATCGGACGGCCGATGCACTTCGTCCCGGGCCAGTTCGCCATGATCTATCTCGAGGGCAAGGACGGCTGGCACCGGCATCCGTTCACGCTCGCAAGTGCACCGCACGAACGCGCCGTCCGCGTGACAGTCAAAGCGCTCGGCGACTACACATCGCGCGTGAAGAAGATCATCGAGCCTGGGATGCCGGCGGTGATCAGCGGTCCGTACGGACGCTTCAGCCACGGACGGGGAACCGGCCGGCAGGTGTGGATCGCCGGAGGCGTCGGTGTCGCGCCGTTCCTCAGCTGGCTGCGCTCACTCGACGGCAACCTGTCACCGCGCGTCGACTTCTTCTACACCTCCGACGGAGAAGCACCGTTCGCCGACGAGATCAACGCGATCGCCGACCGCCACGACTCACTCACGGCCCATCTCGTCGACACGAGCGTCGAAGGCCGACTGACGACCGAGCGCGTCCTCGCTACCGTCGGCCCTCCAGCGAGCGAGCTGTCGGTCTTCATGTGCGGGCCGACGGGAATGCTGCGCAGCTTCCAGACGCAGCTGCGGCTGGCCGGTGTCCCGGCCCGGCGGATCCACCGCGAGTACTTCGACTGGCGCTGACGACCGCTTCGTCGCGCTAGACGCCGCGCCGCGCCAGCGCGAGGCGGATCATCGAAGCGTGGGTCCCCTGGGAGGCGATACCGCCCTCTCCGTCGGGGAAGAGCTGGACGTAGCTGCCGTCGGCCTGCATCTGCCACGCGTTGCGGCGGTCGGCCAGGCAGATCTCGAGGATCTCCCACAAGCGGGCGCGAAGAGGCCGCATCACGATCGGAACGGCTGCTTCGACGCGCTCGGACAGGTTGCGGTGCATCCAGTCGGCCGAGGCGATCAGGAACTCGCCCTCGAGCGGATCGTCCGAACCGGCCGCGAAGTGGAAGATGCGTGAGTGCTCGAGAAAGCGACCGACGATCGAGCGGATGCGGACGTTGTCCGTCAAGCCGGTGACCCCGGGAGCGAGGCAGCAGAGACCGCGGACGACAAGGTCGACCGGCACACCCGCCTGCGACGCACGCGCCAGCAGAACACACATCTCGACGTCCTCGAGCTGGTTCATCTTGCAGACGATCCGTGCTGGACGCCCGGCCTCATGATTCTCGATCTCGCGTTCGACGAGTCGCACGAACTCCGAGCGCATGTGCAGCGGCGCAACGAGCAGCGTGGCGAACGACGGTGTGCGCGAGCGGCCGGTCAGAAAGTGGAACAGCGTGACGACGTCGCTCGTCACCGCCGGATCGGCCGTGAGCAGCCCCACGTCCTCGTACAGCCTGGCGGTCCGCGTGTGATAGTTGCCGGTCGCGACGTGCGCGTAGCAGCGCATCCCGCTGTCCTCCTGGCGGACGACGAGCGCGGTCTTGCTGTGCGTCTTCAGCCCGCTCACTCCGAACACAACATGGGCGCCGACCTTCTCCAGCTCCCGCGACCAGTGCAGGTTGCGCTCCTCGTCGAAGCGTGCGTTCAACTCGATCACGCAGGCGACCTGCTTACCGGCCTCGGCTGCGCGGATCAGTGACTGCACGAACGGCGTGTCGTCGCCCACCCGATAGACGGTCATCTTGATCGACACCGTCAGCGGATCGTCTGCGGCCTCGCGGATGAACCTCTCGACTCCCGCGTAGAAGCTGTCGTACGGCTGATGCAGGAGAATGTCCGCCGCCCTGATCGCAGAGAAGATGTCCCCTTCCCCGGCTTCGAGCCCGATCGGGGGAAGCGGTGTCCAGGGTGGGTCGCGGAGCTCCGGGATCTCCAATCCGGCGATCTCGAACAGCGTCGTGTAGTCGAGCAGCGCGCTCATTTCGTAGATGTCGTCGGCGGTGAGCACGAAGCGCTCCCTGAGCTCGGAGACCATCGCCGGATCGGCGTTCGGCTGCACTTCGAGACGCACCACCGGTTCAAAGCGCCGTTGCTGCACCTCTCGCTCGACCGCCGCGCGCTTGCTCACTCCATCGTCGTCGAGCTCCACGTCTGCATCGCGGCACACCCTGAAGAGGCTTCCACCTTCGATCACCATGCCCGGGAAGAGCTTCTCCGCATTGGCCGCGATGACCTGCGCGAGACTGACGAAGACGCGGTGGGGCGAGTCCACGCCGGCGCGCACGCGCAGCCACTGCGGTAACTCCCTGGGAACCTTCAGCCGGACGAGCACGGATTCGCCGTTCATCGGGTCTCGGAGGCGAAACGCCCAGGAGGTGGAGAGGTTCGACACGTACGGAAACGGATGCGCCGCGTCGAGGCTCAAGGGCGTCAGCACCGGCGAGATCTCGGTGTCGAAGACCGTCGACGCCTCTTCTCGCTGCTCGTCGCTGAGGTCGTCCCACACGACCAGATGGAGTCCGTGCTCGGCAAGCCGCGGACGGAGGACCTCCCTGTAGCAGGCCGCTTCCTGCGCGAGCATCGACGTGATCATCGCCCGTGCTCGCAGAAGGAGCTCGCGGCGCTCTTGCGCGGCATGGCTCGTGTCTCCGGGCATCGGCCGGATGAGCGCCATCCGCTTCATGAAGAACTCATCCAGGTTCGACGAGAAGATCGCCAGGAACTTGACGCGCTCCAGCAGAGGCGTCCGCTCGTCGAGCGCCTCCTGCAACACGCGCCGGTTGAACTCGAGCCAGCTGACGTCGCGATCGATCCACGCGCGGCCGAGCTCACGGGCCGTGATGACCGAGGAGCCGGTTGGCTCGGAGGCAGACTCCTCCACAGCGCTACCGGCGACCTGGCTCGCACTCATGTCACAAGAGTAATCTCCACCCTCGGCCTCATGGGTTTCCGTCCGGTGAACCTCGAGCCGCGCGCTACGGGCTCAGGCGCTGATCGAAGCGACGATCTCGGAGATGTAACCGTGCGCCAGGCACACGACGGTGTCGGCGCCGCCGTAGTAGATCGTCACGCGGTCGGTCGGTCGGTCGACGAGAGCGGCGCACGGGAAGACGACGTTCGGCACGTCGCCCACCTGCTCGTACTCCACCTGCGGGGAGAGCAGGTAGTCGCGGCCGCGCGCGATCACACGCCACGGCTCGTCGAGGTCGAGTAGCGCGGCGCCCATCGAGTAGACGAAGCCGTTACAGGAGGTCAGCACGCCGTGGTAGAGCAGCAGCCAGCCGGCGTCGGTCTCGATCGGCGTCGGACCCGCGCCCACCTTCGTGGAAGCCCACGTCCACGGCTCGGGTGCGATCACATGGCGATGCCGTCCCCAGTGGACGAGGTCCGGGCTCTCCGAGTAGAAGACGTCGCCGAACGGCGTGTGGCCGTTGTCGCTCGGCCTGCTCAGCATCGCGTACGCGTCACCGATCCGGCGTGGGAAGAGCACGCCGTTGCGATTGAACGGCAGGAACGCGTTGTCGAGCTGATGGAAGGTCTCGAAGTCGTACGTGTACGCGACGCCGATCGTCGGGCCGTGGTAGCCGTTGCACCACGTGACGTAGTAGCGATCCTCGAGCCAGGTGACGCGCGGGTCGTACGCATGGACGAAGGTCTCCTGGATCTCCGCTACGCGATCATCCGCAGCACGGAAGACGATCGGCTCGGGATCGATCTCCCAGTTCACGCCGTCGTCGCTCCGACCGGCATGCACGTTCATGACGCGTGTCGTGTCGTCGACGCGGAACACGCCTGCGTAACCGTCGCCGAACGGCACGACCGCCGAGTTGAAGATGCTGTTCGAGCGCGGGAGATGGTCGCGGCGGATGATCGGGTTCCGGCTCGAGCGCCAGAGCACGCCGGCCGTATGCGGAGGCCGGTCCTCCCACGGGATCGCGGGCAGCGCATCGGGCGGAGCCGCAGGCGGCTCGGTGATCTCGGGATGGGCGGTCATCTGGCTGGGTCTCGTTCGTTCTCCGGCTCCAGTTCACCACTTACTCGGTTCAGTTGCATCAGTGGAAACCCGAATTCGCCTCCGAAACCGAAGAACTCGAACTAGCTCGCGCTCAGCCGGTACACGGTGGTCGAGCTCAGCCGCTCGCCCGGCCGCAGGACGGTCGACGGGAACTCCGGCCGGTTCGGGGAGTCGGCGAAGTGCTGTGTCTCGAGCGCGACGCCGTCGCCCTGGCGGTAGAGGCCACCACCCGTTCCGACGAGCGTGCCGTCGAGGTAGTTCCCCGTGTAGACGTGCACGGCCGGTTCGGTCGTCGTCACCTCGAGCCCGCGGCCGCTGCCGGGATCGTGCAATCGCGCCGCCGTCACCACACCTTCGTCCAGCACGAGCGAGTGGTCGTAGCCATGCGTGGGCGCGAGTTGTTCGTGCGCGTCGCGGATCCGGTCGCCGATCCGGTGCGGTGCGCGAAAGTCGAAGGGCGTTCCGTCGACCGACGCGAGCTCGCCGGTCGGAATCGTGCCCGGCCCCGCGCGAACGAATCGCGACGCCGCCACCTCGAGCACGTGATCCTCGACCGAGCCCGAGCCTTCGCCGGCGAGGTTCCAGTACGTGTGGTTCGTCAGGTTGACGACGGTTGCGCGGTCGGTCTCGGCGCTGTAGTCGATCCGAAGCGTGTCGCCGTCGAGGGCGTAACGCACCTCGACCTTCAGCTCGCCGGGAAAGCCCATATCCCCATCCGGGCTCGTCAAGCGCAGCACGAGCGCGCCGTCCTCGCGCTCGGCCTCCCACTCGCGCCGGTCGAATCCCTCGGTCCCGCCGTGCAGCGCGTTCGGGCCGTCGTTCGTGGGGACGCGATACTCGACGCCGTCGAGGGTGAAGCGGCCGCCTGCGAGCCGATTTGCGTAACGCCCGCAGACGGCGCCGAAGTGGGGGCCGTTGTCGACGCGGTAGTCGGCGACCGTCGGCCGGCCGAGGACGACGTTCGCCCACCGCCCGGCGCTGTCCGGCGTCTCGAGCGTGTGCAGGATCGCACCGAAGCTCGAGATCCGCGCCGTGAGCGCGGGGCTCTCGAGCACGTGCAGTTCGATCATCGTGCCCAGAGAATACGACGTACACTCGAGAGAGATGCCCAAGCCGCACATCTCGACGTTCGTCGAGAGCGATGCCGATCCGTTTCACGCCGCTTCTCACGCGACGGGCAGTAGCTATGGCGCATTCGACGACGAGGCGCGGGAGTATGTGATCCGGCGACCCGACACGCCGCTTCCCTGGCTCAACTACCTCGGCCAGGACGACCTCTTCGGCCTCTGCACGAACACGGCCGGCGGCTACACATTCTGGCGCGACGCGAAGCTGCGGCGGCTGACCCGCTACCGCTACAACGACGTGCCGCTCGACTCGGTCGGCCGCTATGTCTACGTCAACGACGGCGGCAGCGTCTGGAACCCGGGTTGGAAGCCGACGAAGGCGACCCTCGACCGCTACGAGTGCCGGCACGGGCTCGGCTACACGCGCATCCTCGGCGCGAAGGACGACGTCGAGGTCGAGCTCTGCTTCTTCGTGCCGCCGGGCGACAACGTCGAGATCTGCCGGACGACCGTCCGCAACACCGGCGACGAGCAGAAGGAGCTGCGCCTCTTCTCCTACGCCGAGTTCTGCCTCTACGAGGCATTGAACGACATGACGAACTACCAGCGGACGTACTCGATCGGGGAGGTCGAGGTCGAGCGGGCCGGCGCAGCGATCTTCCACACGACGGAGCACCGGGAGCGGCGCAAGCACATGACGCTGTTCGGTTGTACGCATGACGTCGCCGGCTTCGACACCTCGCGCGACGCCTTCGTCGGCGTCCACAACGGCCTGCACGAGCCGGCAGTCCCGCTCGCCGGCCACGCCACGGGCAGTGTCGCGCACGGCTGGAACCCGATCGGTTCCCACGAAGTCGTCCTGCAGCTCGCGCCGGGCGAGGAGGAGACGTTCTCCTTCCTGCTCGCCTACGTCGAGGAGGGCGGCGTGCCCGCAGGGCTCGAGTTGCTCGACCGCTACTCGGACCCGGCGGCCGTCGACGAGTCGCTCGCGCGTCTCGCCGAGCTCTGGGACGGGCTGCTGTCGCGGTTCCAGGTGGAGTGCCCCGATCCGCACGCCGATCGGATGCTGAACACGTGGAACCAGTATCAGTGCATGGCGACGTTCAACTTGTCGCGTTCGGCCAGCTTGTTCGAGACCGGGATCGGCCGCGGCATGGGCTTCCGCGACTCGAACCAGGACGTACTCGGCTTCGTGCACCTGATCCCCGACCGCGCGCGGCAGCGGATCCTCGACCTCGCCGGGACGCAACTCGCCGACGGCACCTGCTTCCACCAGTACCAGCCGCTGACGCGGGAGGGAAACGCCGAGATCGGCGGCGACTTCTACGACGACCATCTCTGGCTCGTCGTCTCGACCTGCGCGTACATCAAGGAGACCGGCGACACGTCGATCTTGTCGGAGCCGGTCGGCTATGCAGACACACCCGGCAGCGGCGAGGACCTGCTGCACCACCTGGAGACGAGCATCACCTACACGCTCTCGCACCGCGGCCCGCACGGGCTGCCGTTGATCGGCCACGCCGACTGGAACGACTGCCTCAACCTGAACTGCTTCTCGACCGAGCCGAACGAATCGTTCCAGACCGCCGGCGACGTCGAGGGGTCGGTTGCGGAATCCGGGATGATCGCCGGCCTCTTCCTCTACGCCGCACGCGACCTTGCCGCGCTCTACCGGCATCTCGACCGGCCCGGCGACGCCGAACGGATCGAGCGCGCACGCGCGGAGATGCTCGCGGCGGTAGAAGCGGAGGCGTGGGACGGTGACTGGTACGTGCGCGCCTTCGACGCCGAGAGCAAGCCGGTCGGCTCGCACGTCTGCGACGAGGGGCAGATCTTCATCGAGAGCCAAGCCTGGTGCGTGCTCGGCGGCGCCGGCGCCGACAACGGCCGTGCGCGGCGCGCGCTCGAGAGCGTGGACGAGCGGCTCGCCACGCCGGACGGGATCGTCCTCCTGCAGCCCGCCTACAGCCGGTACCACGTCGAGCTCGGCGAGGTCTCGACCTACCCGCCCGGCTACAAGGAGAACGCCGGCATCTTCTGCCACACGAACCCGTGGATCACGCTCGGTTGGTGTCTGCTCGGCGAGGGCGAGCACGCGCTCGAGACGTATCTCGCGATCTGCCCGTCGACACGCGAGGACCGGATCGAGACCTATCGCTGCGAGCCGTACGTCTACGCGCAGATGATCGCGGGCCGGGATGCGGCGACCCCGGGTGAGGCGAAGAACTCCTGGCTGACCGGCACGGCGGCCTGGACGTTCGTGAGCGGTGCGCAGGGTCTGCTCGGGATCGTGCCCGATTACGGCGGCCTGCGGATCGACCCGTGCATCCCGCGCACGTGGGAGTCGTTCCGCGTCACGCGCCGTTTCCGCGACGTCGTCTACGAGATCTCGGTCGAGAACCCGGACGGTGTCTGCGGCGGCGTCCGCTCGCTGCGCGTCGACGGGAGAGAGGTCGAGGGGAACCTCGTCCCGCTCTCATCGGGCGCCGAACCGGTCGAGATCGAGGTCGTTCTCGGACTCTAGGCGGCCTCGCCGGGCTAGCCGCCGAACCGCACGCGCACGGAGACGCGGTCACGACCCTCCGCCAGCGGCACGACGTCGCCGCCCACCGGCTCGCCGTCGACCGTGAGCGCCACCCTGTTGCCGGCGCCGACGCGTTCGACGTCGATCTCGTACACCGTGCCGCGGAAGAGCCGTCGCGCACGGAAGCCGCTCCACGTCTCCGGTAGCGCGGGCGCGACCAGCAGACCGTGGTAGGTCGGCCGGATGCCGAGGATCCACTGCGTCGCTGCGACGTAGATCCACGCCGCGGTGCCGGTGAGCCAGGAGTTGCGACCCATGCCGAACTGCGGGTGCGTCGGCCCGCAGACGTTCTGGCAGTAGACGTACGGCTCGACGAGATACCGGTCGGAGTCGGGGCGCAGCAGCGGCAGGATCCGCCGGTAGTAGTCGTGCGCGAGGTCGCCCTTACCGAGCATCGCCGCGGCGACGATCGCCCACGCGTTCGCGTGGCAGAAGATGCCGCCGTTCTCCTTCGCGCCGGGCGGGTACGTGGAGGTCCCGCGGACGCGGTCGCTGCCACCGTTGTACGGCGGATCGAGCAGTGCGATCCCGAACTCGGTCGCGAGGTGCTCGTGCATCGACGCGAGCGCGCGCTCGGCGCGCTCGGGCGGCGCCACCTCGCCGATCACACACCACGTCTGCGGGTTCATGTTGATCCGGTGCAGCTTCTCGGAGGCGACGCCGATCGGCTCGCCCTCGTCGTCGAAGGCCCGCGCGTACCAGGCGCCATCCCACGCGTGCGCGTTCACCGCCGCCGTCATCTCGCGTACGTGGCCGCGGAAGCGCTCGGCCTCGTCGGTGCGCTCGAGCTCGTCGGCGAGCTCGGCGAGATCGAGCACCGCGCGACAGAACTGCATGCCGCACCAGACGGACTCCGCCTTCCCCGAGCCATGGTCGATGTTCAGCGTGTCGTCCCAGTCGGCGAAGCCCGCGCGCGGCAACCCGTGCGGACCGCGATGCTCGAGCGTGAAGCTGACCGCCCGCACCATGTGGTCCCAGATCGTCTCCGCAGGGCCGTCCTCGTACGGGACGCGCTGCTCGAGGTAGCCGAAGTCGCCCGTCTCTTGCAGGTACGCGCAGACGGCGATCACGAGCCAAAGGTGGTCGTCGCAGAACCACTGCGGCGACTCCGGCTGCTCGGCGGCGAGCCCCGACGTGCCCTCGCCGCTGAGCGGGAAGAACTGGTGCCACGTATGTCCGTCGAGGAACTGCAGCCGCCAGATGCGGGTCAGTGTCTCTCGCGCGCGCTCCGGCGCCGCGTGCATCGTGCCGAGGGTGTCCTGCGCCGAGTCGCGCGTGCCCATGCCGCGTGCAAGGCCCGTCTCGTACGCAGATGCGAAGCGCGACCAGTGAAGCGTCGTCCGGCATTGCACCTGGTTCCAGACGTCGACCATCGCATTCAGCTCCGGGTCGGGCGTCTCGACGACGAAGCGTGAGAGGTATGCGTCCCAGTCTTCACGCAGCGCGCGAAACGCCGTGTCGGCTGCAGCGGGGTCGCGGTACGCGACGACCGCCCGCCGTGCTTCGGCGACGTCGGTCGCGATCCCGAGCACGTAGACGATCCGCCGTTCCTCGCCCGGCGCGAGCTCGAGCTCGTGACAGAGCGAGCCGATGTTGTTTCCGCGCGGCGCCTCGCTTCCCGTCGGCTCTCC
The DNA here is from genome assembly GCA_035257065.1 of Gaiellaceae bacterium. Taxonomy (GTDB): domain Bacteria; phylum Actinomycetota; class Thermoleophilia; order Gaiellales; family Gaiellaceae; genus Palsa-739. The sequence goes on from DATEXK010000132.1 coordinate 11,230, forward strand.
CCGCTCGACGACGACCGGCGCCCGCAGGTCACCGCAGCGACCGATGAACGTCTCGCGGTCGGAGTCGAAGCCGAGAGGCGCCGCGCTCGACGAGAAGAACGTCGTGTCCGCACGGAAGAGGGTTCCGGTCAGCAGCGCACCGTCCTCGAAGCGGCTGCTCACGATGTGCTGCGCCCAGTCGAGGTTCTGCTGGTCGATGAGGGCGTCCGGATAGCCGAGCTCGACGTAGCTGAAGCTGCGCAGCCGGCGCGGCCGGTCGCCGAGGTTGCGCACGCGCAGAACCCAGAGCTCGCACGCAGGCGCGTCCTCTCCCGGCGGGACGAAGTAGAGGAGCTCGGACGCGATCCCGTCGTGCTCCGTCGCGATGCGCGTGTAGCCGGCGCCGTGGCGACACTCGTAGGCGTCCGGCTCGCGTCGCACCGGCTGCCACGTCACGCTCCAGTACGCGCTCGTTTCCTGATCCCGCAGGTAGACGTAGCGCCCCGGCTGGTCGGCGGGGATGCCGTTGTAGCGGTAGCGGCTGACCCGCCGGTTGCGCGGGTCGCAGTCGAATGAATAGCCGCCGCCGGTGTTCGAGACGATGCCGCCGTAGCGTCCCTCGCCGAGGTAGTTGATCCACGGCGTCGGCGTATCCGGACGAGTCACGACGTACTCGCGCGCCTCCTCGTCGACATAGCCGTACGGCGTTACACCGACCGTGCCGACCGCGGAACCCACAGGGTGGCCGGAGACGTGCCTCAAGCCGGTCTCGCTCGCAATACGGTCATCCTGACCCATCGCCGCCGCGCAGACATCCGTACCCACCACGGATCGCTGCGATCAGCTCGACGTGTTCGCTTCGACGTAAGATCGAACGATCTCCTCGGGTGGCGTGCCTCCGGCAATTGCTTCTTCGACGCTGAGCTCGGCCGACCCGTGCAGCGTCGTGCGCAACGGCACCTCTTTGAGAAACCATGAGAGCGCGAACGGAACGACAGCGATCGCCATGCCCCAGAGGAAGACGCCGTGCAAAGAGTGGGCGAAGGCTTGCAGGAAGTCGGCGTGCACGGTCGGCGGAAGGCGCCGCGCCGCGGCCGGGCTGAGCTGCACGCCGCTGCCGAGGCGGTCGACGACGCTCCGCGGAAGGTGAGCGAGCTGACCGGAGAGGCGCGCCGCGAAGATCGCGCCGAAGATTGCGACGCCGAAGGACCCGCCGACCGACCGGAAGAACGTCGCGGTCGAGGTGGCGACGCCGATGTTCTCCGGCCGCGCGTCGTTCTGGACGACGAGCACGAGTACCTGCATCACGAGCCCGATGCCGACCCCGACGACGAGCATGTAGACCGAGGCGAGCCAGGGCGCGGTGGCGAGGCTCAGCCTGGAGAGCAGGAACATGCCGACGACGAGGATGCCGGTGCCCGCGATCGGAAAGACCTTGTAGCGGCCGATGTGGCTGATCGCGCGACCCGAGGCGATCGAGGCGATGAGCAAGCCGATCATGAGCGGGAGCATCCGAAGTCCGGATGACGTGGCGCTCGCGCCGTAGACGAGCTGGAGGTAGAGCGGGATGAAGATGATCGCGCCGAACATCGCCATGCCGATCGTCGTACCCATTGCGCTCGAGACGTTGAAGACGCTCGAGCGAAAGAGCGTGAGCGGCAGGATCGGCTCGGCGGCGCGGTGCTCCTGCCAAACGAATGCGACGAGCAGCGCAACACCGGCAACACCGAGCCCGACGATAGTCGCGGACCCCCACGCATACTGGTTGCCACCCCACGTGGTGAGGAGAATCAACGCGCCGACGCCGCCCGTCAGCAACGTGGCGCCGAAGTAGTCGATGCGATGGCGGGTAGGCGGTACGTGCAGGCGCAGGCGAAAGATCACGATCAGCAGAGCGAGCGCGCCGATCGGCATGTTGACGTAGAAGACCCAGCGCCACGAGATCTGGTCGACGAAGAAGCCGCCGAGCAACGGGCCCGCGACCGAGGCGACTGCGAAGACGGAACCGATCAGGCCCATGTAACGGCCGCGCTGCCTCGGCGGAACGATGTCGGCGATGATCGCCTGCGCGCTGACCATCAGGCCCCCGGCGCCGGCGCCTTGCAACGCGCGGAAGCCGATCAGCTCGCCCATCGACTGGCTCAGGCCGGCGAGCATCGAGCCGGCCAGAAAGATCACGATCGCGGCGAGAAAGACGGGCTTACGCCCGATCATGTCGCCGAGCTTGCCGTAGATCGGCGTCGAGACGGTCGATGCGAGCAGATACGAGGTGACGACCCAGGAGAGATGGTTGAGGCCGCCGAGATCGCCGACGATCGTCGGCAGCGCCGTCGACACGATCGTCTGGTCGAGCGCGGCGAGGAACATGCCGAGCATCAACGCGGCGAAGACGGTCGTGAGCGCGCGCCCCGCAAGCGGCGCGTCGGCAGTCGGTGCGTTCATCCCGGCCTACACCTCCTCGAGCACGTGACGTGCCGGCTGCACGTGGGGCACGGGGCCGTCGTGCTCGATCGCGAAGCGAGGCAACCGCCGGTCGAGACCGCGGGGGAAGTACCACGTGCGGTCGCCGAAGAGCTCGAGCACAGCCGGCAAGAGGATGCAGCGGATCACGACCGCGTCGAGGAAGACGGCGCTCGCGAGTCCGAGCCCGAAGAGCTCGATCACGCGCTGGCCGCCGAAGATGAACGAGGCGAACACGACGACCATGACCGCTGCGGCGGCGGTGATCACGCGCCCGGTCTCGATCACGCCGTCACGGACGGCGGCGCTCGCATCTTTCTGGAGGCCCCACTCTTCGTGGATGCGCGAGACGAGGAACACCTCGTAGTCCATCGAGAGCCCGAAGACGATCGCGAACATCAGCACCGGCACGAAGGCGTCGATCGGGCCGGAAGCAATGCCCGGGAACCAGCCGAACTGGAAGACGGCGACACACACGCCGAGCGACGCGCCGATCGAGAGCAAGTTCATCACGGCCGCCTGGAGAGGAATCAGCAGCGAGCGGAAGACCACGAGCAGCAGCAGCGCCGACAACGCGACGACGATCCCGATGAACAACCAGAGCTTCGACGAGAGAACTGTCGCGAAGTCGATGAACGTCGCGGTTCCGCCGCCGACGTAGACGGTCGCACCGGTGCGCGATTCGACCGCCGGCAGGACCACGTTGCGCAGACGCTTGACGAGCGCCGTCGTCGTCGCGCTCTGCGGCGACGTGCTGGGATAGACGCTGATCACCGCGGCGTCGCCGGAGGGGCTCAGGCGCGGCGGTGCAACGGCAGCGACGTCGGGCGTGCGGCGAACGGCGGCGCTGAATGCGTCCAACGTGGCGGTATCGCCGGCGTGCGGAAGCTTGACGACCAGCGAGAGGGGACCGTTGAAGCCGGGGCCGAAGCCCTGCGCGAGCAGGTCGTAGGCGCGCTTGGTCGTGAACGAGGTCGGGTTGTTGCCGGTGTCGCTCGAGCCGAGCCTCAGCCAGAGAACGGGTGCAGCCAGCGCGAGCATCAGCACGCCCGCCGCGGTTGCCGCAACCACCGGGTGGCGCTGAAGGCCGCCGACCCAGCGCGTCCAGAAACCGAGCCGCGGCCGTTCGGGTCGCCGGCGGCGTGAGAAGAGACGGGCGAGCTTGCCCGCTTGACCGACGCGGCTGCCGAAGAAACCCAGCAAGGCCGGCAGAAGCGTGATCGAAGCAACCATGACGAGCAGCACGGCGAGCGAAGCAGCGATGGCGAGGCCGTAGAGGAAGCTGACGCCGAGCGCAAACATCCCGAGCAGTGCGATCACGACGGTGACGCCGGCAAAGAGCACCGCACGGCCGGCGGTGTCCATCGCGAGCGCGATCGCTTCCTGTACGTCGCCGCCGTTCTCGCGGTAGATCTCGCGGAACCGGGTGACGATGAACAGGGCGTAGTCGATGCCGACGCCGAGGCCGATCATGCCGGCAAGCTCGAGCGCGAAG
>DATEXK010000133.1:0-3078 GCA_035257065.1 Gaiellaceae bacterium
GATGCCCGGCTGCGCGCCGCCTGGTCGTGGGCGGCGCGCAGCCGGCCGAACGCAACTCAGGTCTCCGAGCTCGTCCACCAGCCCTGGACGATGTCGGCCTCCGGGCCGTCCACGCGCGGCGCGCCGAAGAGAATCAGCTCCGCGCCTTCCGGCCCCGCCTCGACGCAGCGCATGACGCCGGGCCCGATGCGCACCGCGTCGAACGGCGCAAGCTCCACGACGTCGTCGTCGAGCTTGACACGCGCGCTGCCGGAGACGAGCACGTAGACCTCCTCTTGCTCTTTGTGGCTGTGGCCGAACGGTTGGCGGAAGTCCGGCGCGATCTTCTGGTAGCTCGTACCCGACTGCTCGCAGTCGAGCGCCCGCCGGCCGTACCGAAATTCGAGGCCGGGCGAGAGCCCGAACTTCGGCGCCGCGTCCTCGACCTCGTGCTTCAGGTTCGCTTTCGTGTAGCTGCTCATCCTTGCCGTCCCTTCGTCGTGTCGGCGAAGTATGGACAACGCGAGCACGCCTTTCCTTAGGTCTATTCGCCGACGGAGCTCCTAGCCTGTTGTCGTGGTGGTGGAAGCCCCTCCACAGTTCTTCTGAGCCCAGGCCGACAGGTGCTGTTCGGCTGCCTGCAGCTTGGGTGCGCTGAACGCCTTGGCCGCCGTCGCCATGTGGACGAGCTGCGCCGCCGTGGGTGTCTTGCCCACCTTGAGACCGGCCTTCTCGAACGCCTGAGCGTACGCCGTGAACGCGCTCGCGAATGTCTCGAAGTCGCCGCGAATCTCCGCCGGCGCCGCGCCGGCCATCGCCTGGAGCGCCTTCGCCTCGTCGGCGATGCCTGTCTGGGCGTTGCCGGACATCGGTTGCATCGCCTGGGCCATCTTTGCGCCCAGCGCCATCAGTTCCGAGCAGTTCTTCGTCGACCCGAACGACGAGCTCACCTTCGAGGTCGACGTCGACTGTTTGGTCGTCGTAGCCGCAGTGGTCGTCGGTGACGCCGACTTCTTGGCCGACCCGCCGCAAGCTGTCACAACCACCAGGAGAACCACGGCGAGGAGCGACACCTGCATGAATCGCATCGTCCTACCCCTTCCTTGCCCTGTCGGGAAATCCCGACGTGTCAAGCCCCCTTCGCATTGACGATGTTACGCCGCCCCGGCCGCGGCAACACGAGAACGTTCGTTCCGGCCGGTTGACGTCCAGGAGTGCATTCGCATGACCGCGGCATATGATCGCGACGTGGTGGCGGCATGACCGGGAGCGTGCGCGTTGTCGAGGTCGGCGCCGACCGCGGCCTCGTCACCGTCGAGCGCGAGCTCGCGCAGCCGGGCCCGGGGCAGGTGCTGCTCGACGTCGCGTTCTGCGGCATCTGCGGCTCCGATCTGCACTTCCGCGACGTCCCGGAGCTGTTTCCCGCGGGGACCGTGCCGGGGCACGAGCTCAGTGGCCGCGTCGCCGAGCTCGGGCCCGGCGTCACGGGTTGGGACGTCGGCGACCGTGTCAGCGTGCTGCCGTTCGCGCAATGCGGCGAGTGCGAACGCTGCCTCGCGGGCGAAGAGCAGGTCTGCCCGTACGCGGTGCCCAACGGCGTAGGTCTCGGCACCGGCCGCGCGGGCGCGTATGCGCAGCGCGTGCTCGCCGACGCGCGGATGCTCTTTGCGCTGCCCGACGAGGTCGACGACCGAGCCGGGACGTTCGCCGAGCCGCTCGCCGTCGCGGTTCGCGCGGTGGAGAAGGCGGCACTCGGTCCGGACGAACCGGTCGCAGTGCTCGGTGCCGGCCCGATCGGCCTGCTGACGTCGCTCGTCCTGCGCGAGAACGGGCACGAACGCTTCGTGCTGGTGTCGCGCAACCGCGGCCGAGCCGAGCATGCTGCCGCGCTCGGGCTGCCGACGGTGTCCCTCGACGGCGCCGAGACCGCCGTGCCGGACGCGCTCGGCGCCGCACCGGCGTGTGTGTTCGAGTGCGCCGGCTCACCCTCTGCGGCGCGTCTCGCCGTCGAGCTCGTCCAGCCGTTGGGACGCGTGATGCTCGTCGGGATGTCACTCGAGCCGCTCGACCTCGCCGCGCCGCCGATCCTGATCAAGGAGCTCGACCTGCGAGGCGTGATCGCCTATCGCCGCGCCGACTTCGCGCGCGCGATCGAGCTGCTCGCAAGCGGCCGGATACCGACCGACCAGCTGATCACGGGCACCGCACCGCTCGAACAGGCCGAGGCGATGTTCCAGGCGCTCACCGCGCCGGGGAACGCACACGTCAAGGTTCTGCTCGAGCCCTGAGAATCGAGGCCCGGGCGGTCGGGCTTCGCCTCAGCCTTTGACTGCGCCCGAGAGCCCGCCGACGATCCGCCGCTCCGCAGCCATGAAGAAGAGGAGCGCCGGCACCATCGACAGCGTCGTGAAGGCGAGGATGCCCGCCGAGTCCGCGCTGTGCACGCCGCTGTAGGACGCGACTCCGAGTGGGAGTGTCCAGTGGTTCGGATCGTTGAGCACGAGGAACGGCAGGATGTAGTTGTTCCAGCTCGTCACGACGGAGAGAACGATCACAGTCACGAGCGCCGGTCGCGAGAGCGGCAGCAAGATGCGCCAGAAGAAACCGAACCGTCCGCAACCGTCCATCGCGGCGGCGTCTTCGAGCTCGACGGGGATGCTGCGCATGAACGGACGCAGGATGATGATCGTGATCGGGATCCCGAACGCCGCCTCCGGCAGCGCGACGCCGAGCAGCGACTCGAGCAGTCCGAACTGCCGCAGCAGGAGGTAGAGCGGCAGCGCCGCGACGGCCACGGGGAAGAGCAGGCCGAAGGTGAAGAACGTGTAGATCGCCTCCCGGCCGCGGAATTGAAGCCGCGAGAGCGGATACGCGGCGAGAGCGCTGACTCCCACGACGAGCGAGGTCGCGATCGTCGCGACGATCACGCTGTTTCCGATCTGGCGCCAGAACGAGCCGGACGTGAGCACGTTGACGTAGTTGCGGATCACCCACGGATGCGGAAAGGCGACCGGCTTCGCCGCGATCTGACCCGTGGTGCGGAACCCGCTGAGCACGACATAGGCGATCGGCACGAGCACGACGGCCGAGAGCGCGATG
>DATEXK010000134.1:0-6876 GCA_035257065.1 Gaiellaceae bacterium
TGCGCTCGGCGGACAGTTCCACGGGATCGGGCAGACGAAGTTCGCACTGTCGAGCGTTGGCGGAGAAGCGGCGGGAGCCGCGCCGTTCACCGTGAAGGTTGTGTCACGGTCGAGCGACCCCCACTCCGCTACGACAGTCGGGTTATGCGCGAACGCCGAGGCAACCGTCGAGCCGATGCGAGGCAGCCACACGTTTTCGTCGAACGTGGCCTGATCGTTGTTCGGCTGCGGGCCCGCCCCGGGAGCGCCGCGCGTGTAGAACCCGTAGTACAGGCTGAGCGGCCCCGGGTCGCTGTTGTACATCGTGGCCGAGTGAACGGAATCCACCTCTACCGGCGCGCTCATCGAGCCGTCGTGGGCATAGGCCCAGAGGTCGGCGTACCCGGTGGTACTGCTCGTACTGACAACGACGTGCAGGCTGAAGTCGTAGAGCACGCCGGGGTGGATCGTCAGCGCGGGCCCCGCGTCGTGAACCTGCGGGTGGTCGTAGCAGTTGCAACTTTGGTCATAGGTGCCGCCGCCGTGCGTGTACAGCTGGACGGTTCCACCGTTGAAGTCCACCTGAACCGGCGAGACCGCTAGGCCGTTGTATGCGGGGTTACTGCTCGTGACGTGCAGGTTGAACGTCGGCTCGAAGTTGTTAACCGGCCAAGACGTACCTGCATCGAACTTGTCGCTGAAGAAGGCATAGAACTCGGAGCCGTTGGCAACGGACGAGTTGTCGACGGAGAGCCAGTGGGCCCAGAACCCGCCTACACCACCCTCGCGGCTTCCTGCGGGAATGGTGATGTTTCTGCCCGGGATCTGCTGTGCAAGCGCAGGGCCCGCGAGCAGCGTCAGGGCAAGCGCGAGCACGAGCAGGTAGGCAAAGCGACGTTTCGGGTGGCTTCCGTGCGGCATGGGTCCCTCCAAGGCGGCGTTTGGAACTGCGGACGCCTTTGCAATCGGTCGACGCGCTGCGTGCGGGACACCCAGAAGGGGTAGGTTCTGCTGCCTAGACCTTTGGGGGAGGTACACCCTGGACCTTCGATAAGGCACGCTGCGGGCTCTGTGTCCCGTGCGGCGAGCCGGACGAGCGGCCGCGGCGCACTCGAATCCGAGCTGCCCGGCGCATCCGCCGCCCGGCTAGGTGCTTCCTCGCCCTTGCGCCAGTCCGAGGCGTCCGTTCGGCCGCGACGATGTGCTGTAGATGTGCGGGATCGCCGGAACGTTCGAGCTCGAGCGCGGTTCGGTGCCGGACGAGGCGCTCGTCGGGCGGATGACCGATGCACTGGCCCATCGCGGGCCAGACGACGCAGGCCTTCTGGTCGACGTGCCCGTCGTCCTCGGCAACAGGCGTCTCGCGATCCTCGATCTCTCGCCGGCAGGCCACCAACCGATGGCGACGGAGGACGGCCGGCTCTGGATCACCTACAACGGCGAGATCTACAACTACGTCGAGCTCGCCGACGAGCTTCGCGGGCTTGGCCGTGATTTTCGGACGGGAACGGACACCGAGGTGTTGCTACAGGCCTACGAGGAATGGGGCGAGGATGCCTTCGCCCGACTGAACGGCGACTTTGCCTTCGCCATCTGGGACCGGGAGGCTGCGCGGCTGACCTGTGTGCGTGACCGGCTCGGCGTGAAGCCGCTGTACTACACGACCGCCGGCGGCCGCTTCAGATTCGCATCCGAGATCAAGGCTCTCCTGCTTGATCCCGTCGTCCCCAGGACACCCAATGAAGAGCGCCTCGCGGACTTCCTGGCGCGCGGGATGATCGACCATACGAGCGAGACGCTCTTCGAAGGGATCGAGCAGCTCTCGCCGGGCTGCCTCCTCGTTGTGACGTCCGCCGGCGCTGAGCACCCGCGCCGGTGGTATGAAGCGCATCCGGCCCCGCGTTCGAACGCTTCGGTCGCGGACAGCGTACGAGAGCTCTTCGTCGATGCCGTGCGTCTGCGGCTTCGCTCAGACGTTCCGGTGGGGACGGCCCTTTCCGGAGGGATGGACTCGAGCTCGGTCATGACTGTCGCGACGATGCTCAATCGCGACGTCGGCGCGGAGCCGCCCACGTCGTTCTCCGCGCGTTCCCACGATCCGAAGGTGGACGAGGGGAGATATATCGCCCAGGTCGTCTCGAGCACGGGCGGACGCAACATCGACATCTTCCTGACCGACGGTGACGTCGTGTCGAGCATCGACGAGCTGCTGTGGTTCATGGACGAGCCGTTTCACAGTCCAACCGTCTACGGCCACTGGCGCGTGCTCGGCCGGGCGCGCGCAGAGGGAATGATCGTGATGCTGGAGGGGCAGGCGGGCGACGAGGTCTTCTGTGGCTACGACCATCTCCTGCCGGCGTTCGTCTACAGCTTCTTGAGGTCAGGCAAGCTGCGCTCGGCGTGGAGGACGATCGGCGCGCGGGCTGCGATCGGTCGAGTCGGGCGCCGCCGCGCCATCCTCGACGTCGCCAGGCATCTGGCGCCGGCTTCCCTCCGGGCGCGTCGGACTCCGTCGTGGTTGGGAGAGCGCGTCGACGCTACGCGTGCCGCTGTCCCCTCGCGAGATGTCCGCTCGCATCAGCGTCATCTAATGGGTGTGACGCCGCTTCCTGCCTTCCTGCATCACGACGACCGCAACTCGATGAGCGTCGGCGTCGAGTCCCGCTCGCCGTTCTTCGACCATCGGCTCGCGGAGGCGGCGCTGGCCCTTCGTCCTGATGAGCTTCTTCGAGACGGCGTGCTCAAGTGGCCGCTCCGCGCTGCGATGCGCGGTCTCGTGCCGGATGTGATTGTCGACCGCCGCGACAAGCAAGGCTTCTCCGTTGACCAGAACGAGTGGGTCGGTGGACGCCTCGGCGACGTGATCGACGCCACCCTCGCCGAGCGCGACACAGCCGCTCGGGGCTACGTACGGGTACCCGAGCTCCGCACGCTCCTCGCGGACGTTCGTGCAGGTGGGCGTGGGATCAACGAGCTCTGGCGGGCGTTCATCGCCGAGCGCTGGCTCAGGCTCTTCATCGACCCGGACGTGATCGAGGTACCGGCCGCTGCCCGCCTTCCCGGCGACTGGATACGAGCCGGTGAACGCGTCACACGGCTTGCGGTGACGGCGCCGGCGCGCGCGTCGGCGTAACTGCCTCACTTGCCGCCGGTCTGATCGACGACGGGAGAAGCAGGACGGCCCAGATCGTCAACAGCATTCTCGGGTCGCTGAGCACGGGGCTGGCTGCCGCGTTGACGAGAAACGCGCAGAGCGTCGCCATCGACCAGAGCACGATCAGGCGCTGATATGGGTCCGTCGCCCGTCGGAGGCGCATGACGGCGTCGACTGCGAAGGTGAGCATGAGCAGTAGGAAACCGCACAGAGTGAGGATGCCTCCGCCCGCGAGCAGGTAGAGAAAGCTGTCGTGCGGATCCTGGTTGATCGTTTGTTGGACGCCGTTGAACCGGAACGTCGCCGATTTGCCGAAACCCACGCCGGTGATGGGCGATTCGTGCACCTGCTGCCACAGCGCCCCGGCCGCCTCCTGGCGCCATTGGACGTTGACGTCTGAGCCGTTGCTCTTGAGGACGCGGTTCGTGAGGGTCGGCTCGACGGATGGGGCCACGCGCGGCAGTGCGATCGCCAAGAGAAGGATGAACGGGATGCAGATCGGAAGCATGGAGAAGAGCGCACGGCGCAGTCGGGGCAGTAATACGAAGAGGGCCGGGACCACGAGCGCCACGGCCAAGTAGGTCGCACGGCCGTAGGCGACGATGATCCCTGCGAGCGCGAGCGCGGCTATGAGCAGGTGAATCGCACGGCGCTTGGCGCTGCCATCCATCTCGAGGTTAAGCAGGGCGAGGAAGAGCCCGCCCGCGAGGTAGATCGCCGTGCTGAGGGCGAGAACACGCTTCCCGCCGGTCGAGAGGTCGATCTGGTTCGTTTGCGAGGCGCCGCTCACGGAGTAATAGACCGCATTCAGGAACATCCAAACCGTCAGGGCATAGAAGACCGCCACGATCGTGCGGTACGTCGTCCGCGGGTTGAGATCCACGAAGGCGAAGACGAGCAGGACGTAGGCGAAGAGGCGGAGCGGCTGGCCGAATACGTTGGCGCCGTAGTCGTAATGCCCGCGGAGCGCAGCCCACGTCGCCGCCGCGGCAAAGAGGATCAGCGGCGGCCCAAGCAGCGGTGACGTCGGCGAGCGAGGACGCGCCTCAGCCGGAAGGGTAAGCCGTCGAGCGAGCCAGGCTACGACAGCGAGGATCACGACGATATCCGCCCCGTAGAGCTGGCCCCCGGGGAGCGGCAGCGGCTTTTGCAGAGCCGGGACCGTCATGTTCAAGCCCAGGGCCGCGGCCAGAAGCACCGTGCGGTTGGATACCACGAGCATGCCGAACAGGACGATCATGAGCGGGAGAAGTGCCAGGAGCGCCGAGGAGGTGGCGCCGCGCTCGGCCAGAATCAGGGCGAGCCCCGCATTGAGCCCGGCGACTCCAACGACCGCGGTGGACGTTGGGAGCGCGACGGCGCGCATGCGCATCAGTAGTCGTACGCGGAGAGGCGTCCCTCTCGGTTCATGACCGCACCGGCCACGTGCGCCTCGATCAGCTCGAGCTTGCGTAGCGCCTTGCGGACCAACCGTCGACGGGCGCCGTTGCCGACGACCAGAATGACGCTGACCCCGGGAAGCGAAGAGATGCCGACAGCATCCGCTGCGCTGAGCAGCGGAGGCGAGTCGATGACGACGAGAGAGTATTTCTGCGCGGCCTCGTCGAGAATCGCGGCCATGCGGGCCGACGACGTCAAGTCGCTGGACCGGCGGATCGCGGAGCCCGCGGTCAAGAGGTCGAGGGTCCCGAAGTTCGGAACCGGGCGCGTGAATTCTTTCAAGTGGCCGTTCGACGCTGCGAGATCGACGAGTCCCGGGGAACGCGGCATTCCGAAGAAGTCGTGCAGGCAGGGCTTGCGCAGGTCGGCATCAATCAGGAGGACGTTGCGGAACCCGATCGCCGAGACGAGAGCGTAGTTGGCCGCGAGCGTCGACTTGCCTTCGCCGGGCTCGGCACTCGTCATCAGCAACACGTTGCTCTGGTGCTCGACGGACGGCAGCTGAAGCGCCAGCCGCAGCGCGCGAAAGGGCTCGGAAGACGGTGCGCCTGGATCCACGAGCCTCTTCTTCGGCGCGAGAGCAAGCTGTTCAGCCATTGAAGGCCCTCCCAACGGCGCGTGGCCGTGTCGGTTCGTATACCCCGGTCTCTTCCAGGCCGTCGTTGACGGGCTGTTCGGAGTCCGTGAACTTCAGCGGCGGGATCGATGCGAGGACCGGAACTCCCGTGAGCTTCTCGAACTCGTCGGCGTCTCCCACCCGATCGGAGATCAGATCCATGACCAATGCGAGCGCGGAGTTGAAGATGAGCCCGAGCAGTAGAGCGAGCGCCACGTTGAGCTTCACGTTCGGCGACGCCTGACCCGTCGGTAGGTCCGCGCGTTGCACGAGCGTGACGTGATCGCGCAGCGTCCCCGTTTGGCGAATGAAGCCCTCGAGCGCATGCGGCGCAGCATTCGCAATCCTCTCAGCCGTCAGAGGATCAGGACTCCGCGCGGAGATCGTGAGCATGTCGAGACCCTGAACGGGGGATCCGGAGACGTGGCCGTCGACCTCGCTGAACGGCAACTGACCCTTGCTGTTGGTGGCGATCTTCTGCGCGATCGTGCTCGTCTCGACGATCTTGCCGTACGTCTGGGCGAGTTGGGCGCTCGCCGCCAGCACGCCGAGCGCCTGACCGGGGTCGGAGATCAGCTGCTGCACACGAACGAGGCTGGACGCCTGGTAGATCTTCTGCTCCCGGAGTGTGAGCACGAGAGCGCTCGCGACAAAGACCGCAGTCATCGCCACGATGAAGATCTTGTGGCGCCACAAGGCGCCGTAAAACTCAAAGGCGTTCACGACGTCCTGAAATTGCCCGGCGGACGGTCTCGACACCATCCACGTCGGCCCAGCGACGTTTGGCCCTTCGGCTAGGACCCGGGGCGGAGGCCCGCGACCCGGAGCCCCGCCACACGGAGCTCAGCAGGGGCGTGCGAGGGTGGCGACCGCAATTGCATAGTCGGCTGCGTCCACGAGGATTCCCGCACTGAGGGGCTCTGCTGGAGGGATCTTCGGTCTCAACCTCAGCGCCATGGCAATTGCCCATGAGTGGTTGACGCAACGATCAGCAGCATCAGGCTTCGATCCTCGAGGGCGGACTTGTCCCCTTCATACCAAGCAGCCTCTGAGGTTGCGAACCCTACGCGCTGGACCAGTGAAACAGCTGGTCCCGTGCTGACCGGGTGGACGGACCGGCCGCCAGCCCCGCTCCTGCTCTCGCTCGGCGGCGTAGGATCGCTGGCCTCACGCGCTCCTGCCGAGCACGGAGTGGTCACGCCTGAGGTCATATGCGGTCGATTCTCCCTCCAGCACATACGTTTCGGGGTCTCCTGTGTCTCGGCGCAAGCCTGACGTCGCCCTCGCCGGTTGGAGTGGTTGCTTGGTTGAGTAGGGTGTGGTGTGGCCGAGCTCGGTGATGCAATACGGCCGTTTCCGCCTGTCGCCGGCCGCTCGGCGGCGTTCGAGCAAGTGTCCGCGCAGCAGGACCGTGACGGCGTCATCGGCGGCTCGCTGCGAGCAGGCGAACCTGTGCGCGAGCTCGAGTACGAGCCGGCGCCGCTGCCGGCGGTTCTTGTGGCTGCGAGGCGCCTCTCGGGGAAGGGCGCCCTGTATCGAACGCTGACCCGTTCGGCTGTCGCGATCGCCGCCGTCGTCCTCATTGCCGTCGCGCCGGCCCCCGCGGCAGCTTCTCCGTCTGCAAGTCCCGCGACCACCGGCGCTGCTCCCGGCGGCCCGTCGTTCGTCAGGCACCTCGTACCCTCAT
>DATEXK010000135.1:0-5973 GCA_035257065.1 Gaiellaceae bacterium
CGCGAGACCACCGACATACCGCGCGAGCTCGCAGGCGTCCCGCTCAACTGAGGCCGGCAGTTCTGGCTACGCGGTAGTTGCGGCGGCGCGACGGGGCGACGACTCAGCAGCTCCGCCGGCGGTCTTCCAGAGCGCGTCCTGTCCAAGTGGGATGCGGATCGCGGCACCGGCTTTCACGACCTCCATGAGCAGGCGCTCTGTCGCTTCCGTGTCGGCGACGTAGTCCGGTCCCTGCGCCAGAAGCGCTGCGATCTCCGCCGTCGTCAAGCCGCCGGGGAAGCGCTCGAGCAGCGGCTCTGGTGTCTCGGGTGGCGGCTCGCGCAGCAGCGACGGCGCGAGGTTCGCGATCAGCACGTCGTAGGCCAGCACCGGCTGCCACCCGCCGCCGACGAGCCGCCGGTCGTCGAGCTCGAACACGACCGAGGGGGCGGTGTAACGGACGGGGCCGTCGGACGTCGATGTCTTTCCCTGGGCTTCCGCGGGTGTGCCCATGGCGGTTCTCGCCTCGGTCTTGTCGCGCTCATACGCCTCGGTCACCTCTGGATCGTCCAGGCGGTCGACGATCGCATCCGCGTCGAGACCTGCCGCGGCCAGCGCCTCACGGATCGACTCGTCGTCGTCGAGTAGGAGCGGCGTCGTGAAGTTCGCCAGATGGAGCGCCCGCAAGGTGGCCCATTCGCTCCCCGGATCGAGCACTCGTGACGCGACGACTGCACGGCATCCCCGTCCGGTCCCCGCCGCGCGGGCCTTCGGGTTGAGCGCGAACGGCATCCCGTAACGGTCGCGAAACACGCCGAGGCGCGCCGCGGATGCGCCCGCGTCCCAGCCGGCGGCGAGGGCGCCCGCGTCCTCGCGCAACCCGATCATCACGACGCGCCAGTCCAGCTGGTCTCCGTAGCGCCACTCGAGCACGCGCAGTGCCGGCAGCGCCGAGTAGCCCCACGGGCAAGCCGGATCGGTGTAGAGCGTTGCGCGGATCACCCAGTGATCGTAGTTGGAGCGGTCGGAGCTAGGCGGAGCGGTCGCGGGCAGGTCGACACGCTCGAGTGCGTGGAGGTTCGTCGAGCACGTCCTGTCGATTCCGTTGCGCTTGCCCACTTCGTCGCGGAGCCGAACTTGTTCGGCGCAGCAGTGATACCGCTCCGCCGCGAGCAAACGAAGAAGGAGGCCCACGGGGGAAACATGGTTTCCCCCGTGAAGCGAGCACGCTGCCTCAGGCCGCGTGCAAGGCGTTAGGCTCAGCCGCCCAACGAGATCACAGGAGGCGGTAGGCCGTGAATGTTTCCTCGCGGTTCGAGGTGGCCGGGTTCGGCGTCATCGTCACCGGCGGTGCGAGCGGGCTCGGGCTCGCGTACGGAGAGGTGCTTGCGGCGCACGGCGCGCGCGTAACGCTGATCGACGTCGACGCCGGTGCGGTCGCCGCGGAGGCCTCGCGGCTGCAGGGCGAAGGGCTCGACGTGCGCGGCGCTGTTGCCGACGTGACCGATCACGCTGCACTCGATCGCGCGATCGACGAGGCGGCGGAGGAGTACGGCAGGCTTGACGTCGCGTTCGCGAACGCCGGCATCGATTCGGGCGTCGGCTTCCTCGGCGGCTGGGCCGGAGGCGAGCGGCCCAGGATCGAGGAGGGCGCGCTCGAGCGCTACACGGACGAGCGCTGGAACCGCGTGATCGACATCAACCTGAACGGGATCTTCGCCACTGCGCGCGCCGCAGCTCGCCACATGCGGCCCCGCGGGTTCGGGCGGATCATCGTGACGACGTCGCTCGCGGCGACCAAGGTCGAGCCTCCGATCGGTTCGGCGTACATCGCGGCGAAGGCCGGCGCCAGGCACTTCATGCACGCGGTCGCGCTCGAGCTCGCGGCCTACGGCATCACGGCGAACGCGATCGCGCCGGGTTTCTTCGTCACGAACATCGGTGGCGGCCACGCGCACAACCCCGACTTGCAGGCCGCGCTCGCGAAGGACATCCCGATGCACCGCGTCGGCCGGCCGGACGACATCAAGGCGCTTGCCCTCTTTCTCGCGTCGCCGGCCTCGGAATACATCACGGGCCAAGAGATCGTTATCGACGGCGGCTGGGGGTTGGGAGTTGCAGACTAGGGGTTTCCCCCGTGAAGCAAGCGAAGCGATGCGCTGCGAAGGAGCGGACCATGACCGACGTGAACGACTGGAACCAGAAGATCATCGAGGAGTTCAGGGCGAACGACGGCAAGGTCGGCGGCGACTTCGAGCAGTTGCCGCTGCTCCTTCACCACACCGGCGCGAAGAGCGGCGTCGAGCGTGTGAACCCGCTCGCGTACCAGCGGAACGGCGACTCGTTGGCGGTGTTCGCGTCGAAAGGGGGTGCGCCGACGAACCCGGACTGGTTCCACAACCTGGTCGCCAACCCGGACGCGAGCATCGAGATCGGGACGGAGAGCTACCCGGTGACGGCGCGCGTCGCGACGGACGAGGAGCGCGACCGGATCTGGACTGCGCAGAAGGAGGCGTTCCCGAACTTCGCCGAATACGAGCAGAGCGCGGGCACGCGGCGGATCCCCGTCGTCGTCCTGGATCGGGCGTGACGCGCTAGATGCTCGAGGCCGCGGGCCTCTCAGCGGGCGAGGTCGCAGCCTGGAAGGAGAGCGCTCCGCCGGCAGGAGCTGCCTTTCCGGCGGCGGCGCGTGCATCGTCCGAGTTCCTGCTGAACGGCGAGCGGCTGCTCCGGCGCCTGCCCGCCCGCCGCGACCGGAGCGAGGTGGAGGCCGAGGCGGCCGCGCACCTGACGGGCGTCCTCGACGCCGAGCGTTCCCGGTTCATGCGCGCGCACACGGTCGAGGTCTATGCCGCGCTGACCGACGATCGGCGCAGGGCCGTTCGCGACGAGGAGCTGGTCTTCGCCGCAGCTGAGCGCTTTCCGGGGCTCGTCCCGACGCGCGCGGACGTCGCCCGCGAACGAGAGCTGGCGCTTCCCGACAAAGAGGGGATCGAGATCGCGCAGGGCGTGTTCTTCTCGTTCGTCCTCTCGTCGCCGGCCTGCGGCGCGCACCTCGTCTGGTCGATGCTGCGCCCGACCGAGGAGGCGCTCGAGCGGCTCGACGACTTCCGCTCGACGGGCGTCGCCGACCTCGGCGGCACGGTCCTCGAGCGGCGCGGCAACGCGGCGTACCTGGAGATCCGGAACGATCGCCATCTCAATGCCGAGGACGGCGACACACTTCCCACCACCGAGGTCGCCGTCGACCTGGCGCTGCTCGACCCCGCTGTCGAAGTCGGCGTGATCCGGGGTGCCGTCGTCAGCCACCCGCGCTACGCCGGCCGGCGCATCTTCGGTGCGGGGATCAACCTCACACACCTCTACCGTGGCCGCATCGACTTCCTTTTCTACGTCACGCGCGACCTGGGCTACGTCAACAAGCTCTTCCGCGGGCTGAGCGCCGACGAGCACCGGCCGGACGAGCCCGAGGAGACGACGGAGAAGCTGTGGATCGCCGCCGTCGAGACGTTCGCGATCGGGGGCGCGTGCCAGATCCTGCACACGGTGGATCACGTGATCGCGACGCGGGGCGCCCGGCTGTACCTGCCGGCGCGCAAGGAGGGGATCCTCCCGGGCGCGTCCAACCTGCGACTGCCGCGCTCGGTTGGAGACCGTTTGGCACGGCAGGCAATCCTCTCGGGGCTCGAGTTCGAGGCCGGAACGCCGCACGGCGACCTGCTGTGCGATGAGGTGATCGACTCGGACGCCGAGATGGACGGCGCGATAGCACGGCGCGTCGACGCGCTGACGAGCTCCGGCCTCGTGAACGCGGCCGGCAACCGGCGTGCACTGCGCGTCGGAGCAGAGCCGCTCGACCTGTTCCGGCAATACATGGCGACGTTCTGCCGCGAGCAGGCGTACTGCCACCTGAGTCCTGCGCTCGTGCGCAACCTCGAACAGAACTGGAACGCCCACGAGCGCCGGCTCTGAGCCCGTGATCTGGAGCCCCGTGGAGCGACTCCCGCGAGAGGAGTTGCGCGCGCTGCAACTCTCGCGGCTGCGGGCCACCTTCGACCTCGACCTCGACTCGCTCGAGCAGTTGGCCGAACTGCCGTTCATCGACAAGTCTCGACTGCGGGACGCCTTCCCGTTCGGGCTCCTGCGTGTGCCCGTGACGGCGCTCGCCCGCATCCACGCCTCGAGCGGCACGCACGGCAAGCCGACGGTCGTCGGCTACACGCGCGCCGACCTCGAGGCATGGACCGAGCTGATGGCCCGCTGCATGACGCTCGCGGGCGTGCGCGCCGGGATGCTCGTGCACAACGCGAACACCTACGGTCTGTTCACCGGCGGTCACGGCTTCCACCAGGGCGCGGAGCGGATCGGCGCGCCCGTCCTGCCGGTGTCCGGGGGCTTCACGGCGCGCCAGGCGATGCTCCTCCACGACCTCGGGGCGCAAGTGCTCGTCGCGACGCCGTCATACGCGCTCGTGATCGTGCAAGCGGTGCGCGATGCGGGGATCGACCCGGCTTCGCTGAAGCTCGAGCTCGGGTTGTTCGGAGGCGAGGCCTGGACCGACGACCTGCGCGAGGAGATCGAGCGCGAGCTCCCGGGCATTCGGGCGGTCAACTTCTACGGACTGTCCGAGCTGTGCGGGCCCGGCGTTGCCGCGGAGTGCCTGGAGGTCCGTGACGGACTCCATGTGCACGAGGATCACTTCCTCGTCGAGGTGATCGACCCGGAGTCCGGCGCATCGCTCGGCGAGGGCGTCGAGGGTGAGCTCGTGTTCACGACCCTGGTCAAGGAGGCGATGCCACTGCTGCGCTACCGCACCGGCGACATCGGCTCGATGACATTGGAGCCCTGCGCGTGCGGTCGCACGACCGCGCGCATCCGCGGGCTCCGGGGGCGGCGCGACGACATGATCACCGTGCGCGGTGTCAACCTCTTCCCCTCGAACGTCGAGCATCTCTTGCTCTCCGTCCCCGAGGTGGCGCCCCATTACCAGCTCGTCGTCGAGCGCACCGGGGCCCTGGACGAGCTGACGGTTCAGTGCGAGCCGCTGTCGGCGGCGGTCGACGTCGCGGCCCTGCGGTCGACCGCCGAGAAGGTCCTGCGTGAGCACACGGGAATCCGGATCGAGGTCGAAGTGCTGGAGCCGGGCGGAGTGCCGCGCAGCGAGGGCAAGGCGGTACGTGTCATCGACCGGCGGTGAGAGAGGGGCCGACGCCTTGCACTCGTTGCGGCCGCTCCACCCACCGTGCGCTTCGCCGTGCGGAATCGCGGCGCTGGCGACGCCGTCACCGATCCGCGTTGCGCGCCTTCGCCATGGAGCGTCGGCGTCCCGGCAGCTCGTCTTCGTCGCCCGCCGGGCAGGGACGGCGCCGGTGTTTCTGAGCGCGGAGACGAGCAGCAACCGCCCGGGGACCTCGTGACGGTCATGATCCATCCGTGAGACGTGCCGTCGCGCCCCCGACCCTCGCCCTCCTCGTGGCTTACGAGGCGGTCGTCGGCCTCTGGATCTACTACGGCTTCCGGGAGGGGCATGCCGGTGCGCTCGGAGTGGCCTTGTGGGCCGCCGCGGAGCTCGCCGGCTTGGTGCTCGGCGCCTACGGTGGAGCATGGCGGTTCCTCCTCGCGCCGCTTCCGGCGCCGCTCCTTGCCGTTCCGGCCGGTGACTACCAGGGCGGGGAGCTGCCTGTCTGGCTCGTCGTTCCGCTGGCGCTACCGGCTCTCGCGCTCTCGATAGCGGTCGGGTCGTAGCAGGCAAGCGCATGCGTCGTCGACGAGCAGCGCACGTGAACGCGACTCAGACCGGCTGAGCGAGACCGCGCGGCCGGACGCCGTCATCTATCAGTCGATCGAATGAGGAGGGGTCAGAGCCTGGGCCGTGTCCCTGAACGACATGGCCGATCCGCCCGATCAGCGCGTCGCGGAGCCGAACTTGTTCGGCGCAGCAGTGATTCATCCCGCCGCGAGCACACAAGAAGGGGGCCCACGGGGGAAACATGG